>QKCF01000029.1 GCA_003246935.1 Sunxiuqinia sp.
GATGGCCGACTACACCGGGAAAACCATCAAGATTGAAGACATCCCCGCTCCCCGTCCTTTGGCATCAGCTTTTCTGTTTGGGCAAAATAATCGGTTTCCGGTGAATGTAATCGCCAACGAAGAAGTGAGTCTGTTGTGTATCTCACGGCCCGAGTTTCTCAAAATTCTGCAGAAAGATCAGCGCATCCTGACGAATTACCTGAACTCAATTTCATCACGGGCACAATTCCTGTCATCCCGCATCAAGTTTTTGTCGTTTAAAACCATCCGCCAGAAGATTGCCCACTACCTGCTTGAACTGGCAGGGGACCGCCTGGCCGTTGTAGAATTGCCGCTGTCGCAAGCTCAACTCGCCGAATTTTTTGCAGTAACACGACCTTCACTAGCTCGTGCATTAGGCGAAATGGCCGAAGAAAACTTAATTGAAGTTCAGCGCCGGACGATTCGCATTCTGGATAAACAAAAAATGAATGAATTGCTGAACGGCTAAAAAATGCTCACGGTAATTAGCTGCAGTGTTTTTATCCAAACTAGTTTTCGTCCGTAGAAATCGAATAAGGCTTGCTCCCCTCCGCTGTTCCCCATTTCTTATTGGGTTTTGAAGCCATATTGAAGACAAGTTCGCCCCCAGCCATCAAATCCTCATGGGTGATGTAAGTTTTATCGTAGGGCTTACCATTCAAACTTACCGATTGGATATAGATGTTTTTATCGGTCAGTCTATTAGCTGCTACCGTGAATTTTTTGCCATCACCAACTTCAATAATTGCTTCTTTTACACAAGGGCTTCCGATGATATATTGGTTAGAGCCCGGGCAAACCGGATAGAAGCCCAAACTGCTAAAAATATACCAAGCCGACATTTGTCCACAATCGTCATTTCCGCATAAACCGTCAGGCTTCGGATTGTATTTTGTGTTGATGATATGGTGAATTTTTTCTGCTGTTTTCCAAGGAGCACTTGTCCATGCATACAAATAAGGCACATGATGGCTTGGCTCGTTACCCTGCACATAACCTCCAATAATCCCAACCCTATCAATATCCTCAGACTCCTCAAAAAACTCATCCGGCAAATGCATCTCGAAAAGCGAATCCAACCGGGAAATAAATTTATTCTCACCACCTATCAAGCTTATATAACCAACCACATCTTGCGGTTCATAAAATGAGTAGTTCCAGGCATTTCCTTCAATATAACCTTCGCCGGTTGTTTTCAGCGGATTGAAATCAGCCTTCCAACTTCCGTCTGCATTTTTAGCCCGTATGAAACCCACCTCCGGATCGAATAAGTTTTTATACGACTGAGCGCGTTTCATATATTCTCCGGCTTCCTTATCTTTCCCAAAAGCTTGTGCAAACTTCGCAATTGTCCAGTCATCGTAAGCATATTCCAGCGTAAGAGAAGCTGAACTTCCGACTTTGTCAAAGGGAGCGTAGCCATACTTTATATAGTCGCCAATACCATCATAGCTTTCATGCCTCGACGATTCGATTACCGCCTTAAACGCTTTATCCACATCGTAATCTCGAAGTCCCTTCATATAGGCATCAACAATCACCGGAACCGCATGATATCCAATCATACACCAGTTTTCGTTATTGAAATGAGACCACACCGGAAGCAAGTGATGCACACTCTGCTCGTAATGTTTGATCATCGACTCCACCATATCGTTGGCCCGCTGAGGTTGAAGAATCGTAAATAGCGGATGCAGTGCGCGGTAAGTATCCCAAAGCGAGAATACCGTGTAATCGGTAAACCCGTCTGCCTGGTTGATATTCTGATCCAGTCCACGATACTGCCCGTCCACATCGTTATAAGTTATTGGATTGATGAAAGCGTGATACATAGAAGTATAAAAAGCAACCAGCTTTTCTGGAGCAGCTTGAACCTGAACTTTTTCCAGCTCGTTCTCCCAAGCTTGCTGAGCCTCTACCCTAGTCTTAGCAAAATCCCAACCGGGTATTTCGGCTTGCATATTCCTCAACGCTCCCTCCGTACTCACTGCCGAGAGTGCAAACTTGATCTTCACCGGTTCACCTTCGCTCACATCAAAATTGAAGTAGTTGACCATATTGCGTGCTTCCATTTGCGGGAAATTTCGGGTCTCATCAAACTTGCGCCAAAAACCTTTATAAACGAGTTTCTCATCACTTTTCATACCGTAATCCTGAATCGGCTTCGAAAAGCTCATCGCAAAATACAAATAGCGATTACGCGCCCACCCCCGCGTGATCCGGTAACCGGTCACCAACGTGTCATTTTCAACCCGAACCGACGCCCAGATAACTTTACCATCGTAGTTGTAAATGTTATAATTCATATCCAGAATGATATGTGCCGTATCCGTCGCCGGGAACGAATACTGATGAAAACCCGTATGCGTTGTTGTCGTCAATTCAGCTGTAATATCATAGTCCTGCAACAAAACTTTGTAGGAGCCCGGGCTGGCCATTTCCTTGTCATGACTAAAGCGAGAACGGTAACCGCTCTCCGGATTGTCGGCCGTTCCCGGATTCAATTGTAATTTCCCGGTTGTAGGCATAATCAGGAAATCACCTAAATCAGAATGACCGGTTCCGCTAAAATGTGTGTGTGCAAATCCAACGATTGTCGGGTCGGTATACTGATAGCCCGCACAATACCGATAAACTTCACCATTGTAGTGACCATCTACGCTGTAAGGAATTGTATCTGTTTCGGGACTCAGCTGAACCATGCCAAATGGAACCGTGGCTCCGGGAAAAGTGTGCCCCATTTCCTGCGTACCAATAAAGGGATCGACATAAGTAGTCAGCGATTTTGAAGTTTGCGCATAAAGCGCTTCCACTGCAAAAAGGAAAGCAATAAGAAATGTAGTCAGAGTCAATTTCATGGAGATCGTTTATTTTCGAGACAATGTTGGTCGTGCAAATTACGAATTCTTACTTACTATACAGCCTGAGCTTTGTTTCTACTTATCGGGGAGTTGTATTTTTGCAGAAAGACAATAACTTCCAGTCAAAACAAATAACGCCAAATGAAAGAATTAAAGATTGACACCAAACTCTTCTACCAGTTTGATACACTTACGAACGATGGCTTTCTTCATTTTACAAGCACGAAGAAGGGCTGGAGAGGCGATGGTAGAAGCCGCTTTACCGGTGATTCAGAAGAAACTTACCAGGCATATCGACAAGAGCTTGCCGCAAGCTTCTCATTGTCGTCTAGCCAACTTGTTTTTCCCCGCCAAACACATACCGACCACATCACCGTGGTTACCGAACCATTAAACGGAGCAGAAATACCGGATACCGATGCGCTTATTACCAACATTCCAGGTTTGTGCATTTGCGTACAAACAGCCGATTGCGTTCCTATCCTAATCTGCGATCCTGTAAAAAAAGTGGTAGCAGCAATCCATGCAGGCTGGCGAGGTACTGCGAGTCTTATAAGTGCAAAGACGGTGGAAAAAATGATTCAGGAATTTGGATGCGATCCGAATAACCTTATTGCCGGGATCGGACCATCCATTTCGGCTCCAAACTATGAAGTTGGAGTTGAAGTCGTCGATGCAGTAAGAAAAAACTTTTGGAACCATGAAAACATACTTACCCCAAGCAAAACTGACGGAAAAGCTTACCTGGACTTGTGGACTGCCAACCAAACACTTCTCGAAAGTACCGGGATTCCGTCCTCTCAAATTGAAATCATGGGGCTATGTTCATTCGACGGCAAAGACGCGTTTTATTCGGCTCGCAGGGATGGCGGAGCAACCGGCCGGATGGTGACAGGAATCATGATCTTATAACCTTCAACATATTTTGATATTTATCAATCTAATTAAATTGATTCTAAATGGAATCTTCGCTACTTTGCTACCTGAATTCCAAAAACCAATCTCAATGAAAAATTTATACGTGAAAAAATTCCTGATTACGGGAACATTATGCATAGCCGCATTATTCAGCCAGGCAACCGACGGTTACTTTGGTGTGGGCTATGGAACAATCAATAAAGGGCTAGCAGGTGCTGGAGTAGCCTATTATCAAGGGTCATTAATCAATGGAAACCCGGCTGGTATTGCCTTCCTGGGCAAACAATACGAAGCATCGCTCGAATTCTTCAATCCAAATCGAAAATTCACAGTTACCGGAACACCTTCAGGAACGCTAGGCTCTTTCCCTCTTACTCCGGGAACAGTTAAAAGTGACAGCAAATTATTCCTAATGCCAACTTTAGGAGCAAACTGGGTATTGGGGGAACAATCGAGCCTTTCTGTTACCGTGTTTGGTAACGGCGGTATGAACACCGACTATCCAACCGATGTATTTTACGACCCTACATCTGAAAGCACAGGTGTTAACCTTGCCCAGTTATTCGGTAACGTAACTTATGCTTTTAAAATTGCTGACGTGCATAGTATCGGTGTAACCGGTGTATTTGCTTACCAATATTTCGAAGCAAAGGGTTTGGCATCATTTGCCGGCTACTCTTCAGACGCTACAAATCTGGCGAACAATGGAAAAGCAAACAGCACAGGCGTCGGGTTCAAAGTGGGCTATATGGGTAAAATCCTGCCAAATCTAAGCATTGGGGCAATGTTCCAGAGTCGTGTTTACATGAGTGAATTAGATGAATATGCAGGTTTGTTCGCCGAGCAAGGTGATTTTGACATTCCGGCAAGTTGGAGTGCAGGTATCTCCTGGGATGTGACTGACGCAGTTACAGTAATGGCTGATGTAAAGCAAATTTTCTACGGCGATATCAAATCAATTAGTAATACCATGATGCCCGCGCTATACAACGCCATGATGGCAAATCCAGACTATATGATGGGTATGGATCAAGGCCCCGGCTTTGGATGGGAAGATATTACTGTGGTGAAATTAGGGGTGTCATGCTCTGCTCTTGAGAACTGGACATTCCGTGCTGGTTATTCTATTGGAGAGAATCCGGTTCCGAAGTCAGAAGTATTGTTCAATATTTTAGCACCAGGAGTTATTACAAACCAACTTGGCTTTGGTTTCTCCAGAAAACTGGGAGATAAAGGCAAACAATTGAACATGTCTGTGAATTATGCCCTAAACAACGACGTAACTGGCGTAAACCCGTTGGATCCAGTACAAAATATCAAAGTGGAAATGAACCAATTAGAAGTTGAAATTGGATTTTCATTCTAAATAAAGAGGAGTTACAGAGAAAGAAGCTCTGCCAATTGGCAGGGTTTTTTTTTAGAATAGTTGACAAGCCAAAGACCAATACCTCTGCGACTATCTCCTATTTCATTAATTCCGTTATCAACAGGAAACCAAAGAGAACTTTAAAAAGCATACAACGGCCGGTACATTCCACCGAAATTCATCCCCAAAGGAGATTCATGGCATCTTTCTCATTTAGGACTGATTTCCTATGTTCGCCAGAACCACCCTGTAAACAATGTCAGTACAGGAAAAATTTCCAAACGCCCTAAAAGCATCGAAAACGATAGAAGATATTTTGAGCCATCGCTTAACATCGAGAAGTTTGACGCAGGACCGACTAAGCCGAACCCAGGGCCAACGCCGCCCATAGTTGTAAGAATTGAACCGAACGATGTTGGCCAGCTATTTCCCAACAACATCATCAGGAAAGTGCCGACGATTACCACTCCGTAATAAATGATAATAAAAGTAATTACACTGCTGACCTGCGATGTATTCAGCATTTTGGTATTGTACTTCACATTGAAAACGGCATTCGGGTGAATTACCCGCCGTATACTTCGTTTAAGGTACTGGAGGCTAATAACGTGGCGAATAACTTTCACACCACCACCGGTGGAACCGGCACAGGCTCCAATAAGCATCAAAAAAGCCATCAGAATAATACCCTGAATAGGCCATATCAAATAATCAGCAGTTGCAAAACCAGTGGCAGTAATTACCGAAACAACCTGAAAGAAGGAATCTCGGAATGCCTTTTCAAAGGTAATTTGCTGGTTGAAATACAGAATGAAAGTCAGAATAAAACCAACCGCCAGAATAACTTTCAGATACAGATGCAGTTCCTGATTCTTAAACGCTTGCTTGTATCTTCCTCTCAAGGCCAGTACGTGCAAGGTAAAGTTAATACCCGACAAAGCCATGAAAACAGTAATCACATATTGTATGTAGGGTGAATAATCGGTGATACTCGTATTCTTCGTAGAAAATCCTCCTGTAGCAACGGTCGCAAATGAATGACAGATACTATCAAACAATGGCATACCACCGAACATCAATAGGATCGTCTCCAGAACAGTGAAGCCAACGTAAATCATCCAGATATTCTGAGCTACATACTTAATCTTGGTGCTAATCTTTTCTTCGACCACAACCGAGGCTTCCGAGCTAAACAATTGGGTTCCGGTAATTTTCAGGAATGGCATAATAGCAATTACCAAAACGATTATTCCCATCCCACCAATCCAGTGGGTCAAGCTTCGCCAAAACAAAATACTTTTGGGCAAGGCTTCAATATCAGTCAAAATCGACGATCCGGTGGTTGTAAAGCCCGACATCGACTCGAAATAAGCATCAACAAAATGAGGAACAGAACCCGTTACCAGGTAAGGGAAGCTACCAACCAACGCCAAAATAACCCAGCCCAGCGAAGCAATCACCAAGCTCTCACGAACTCCGGGTTCAGCATTGTGCGACTTTCGCGTACTAATATTCAAAACGGCACCAATTCCCATAGTCAGGAAAATGGCTCGCGTCAAGTCGGCGCTAATATGCTCTTTATAAATGAGGGAAACGATAAGCGCAGGAATCATGAACAATCCTTCGAACAAAATAATGACCGAAATGATGTGGATGATGATGAAGATATTTATTTTCCTGTGCTTCAAAGCGATCCTAAATTACCAAATAAAAATAAAACAACTTAAGAGATGCTATTTCTTTGAACGGACTATTTACCTTAGACTTAATCAAGATTTATCAAATCATCAACTAAAGTCGTTTCTCAAACAGCGGCACGAAATTATAAATTCCATGACAGCTCAACCTGAATTGTGTCATGTTTTTTGCACTAGCCCAATTCAAATTAAGAAGTAGATAACATCACCAGAATTCCGAATACTTAATTTCACCGGAATAAAGCAGTAATTTTTTGCTCGGCCTGCTCCGATAATGTATCTTGTGTGTCAATCAATTTCACCGGCAAAATAGCCACACAATCGTGATCATGAATGATCGAAATCATTACATTTGCCGCCAATTTCAAACACCTTAAACAAGCTATAGAAACCAATATAAGAGTGTTTTAGTTCAGTTATTATAGAATCAAAAAAAATAGAACTGTTTATGAAAGTCTTTAAGTTTGGAGGAGCATCGGTAAGTTCAGCACCGGCTATCAAAAATGTTACTTCAATTTTGCAAATGTACCCGGGAAGAAAAGTAATGGTTATCTCGGCGATGGGTAACACCACCAATGAATTGGAACTTTTGGTTCGCAGCTATTACAAGAAGGACACAAAGCTGCCTGAAATCCTAAACCGAATCAAAGGTTATCACGAACAGATTATTCAGGAATTGGAAATCGAAGAAGTAAACCTTGCTCAGGCTCGCCGTCTGCTGGCTTCGCTGGAAGAACGTTTAACGCATATGCCTTCGCTCCAATTCGATTACGAATACGACCAGGTGGTTTGCTATGGTGAGCTTATCTCCACAGCAATTAACCAAAACGGCATTCCGAATAAATGGGTCGATGTACGCGACAGCCTTCGCACCGATGAAACCTACCGCGAAGCAATCGTCGACTGGAAGTGGTCGGCGATGTTGGTAAACAACAACTTCACCTTCAACGGCGTGGACCTGTGCGTTACCCAAGGCTTTATCGGATCAACTACAACCAACCAAACGACGACGCTCGGACGCGAGGGCTCCGATTTTACTGCCGCTATTCTCGCCAACCTGTTAAATGCAGAAAGCGTAACCATCTGGAAAAACGTTCCGGGCGTTTTGAATGCAGACCCGAACGACTTCACCGATACCGAAAAGCTGGAAGTGCTTTCGTACAAAGAAGCAATTGAACTATCCTATTCCGGGGCAAAAGTTATTCACCCGAAAACCATCAAGCCCTTACGCAATAAAAACATACCGCTTTTTGTTCGTCCGTTCGACTTTCCGGAACAAGCCGGAACTGTTATTAAGGAAATTGACCATCAACTCGAATTAGTTCCCGTTTATATCCTGAAGAAAAAACAGGCGCTGATCACCTTGTCTCCTGATGATTTCTCTTTTATTGGGATTGATGTTCTTTCCGAAGTATTCAGCTTTTTCAAAGCAAACCGGATTAAAGTAAACCTGATTCAGCAGTCTGCCATCGACCTGTCCCTTTGCGTAGATGAGCCCGAAGTTGGTCTGGAATCGTTGGTTATGGAATTGCGCAGACAATTTGATGTTCGCTACAACACAGGACTGGTACTTGCTACCATTCGTTTTTACAACGACAAATCGCTCGAAAAAATAAGAAACGGTCACGAAGTACTGATGGAACAGAAAAGCCGTCGCACGGTTCGCATGGTCTTGAAATATCAAAGGAGAGAAAGGAATACTGATCAATAAATTGTACTTTTATAGTCAATCGTATCATCTTGTTCACCTTCCTAATACTGAACCATGCAGAGAAAGCCAAAGAAGAAACGTAAGCTTTTACCGATAGCAATTGTGCTTGCCCTAATAGTAATTATTGTGCTTATTGTGGGTAAAAAGAAGGGCTGGATTGGCTCCGACTACCTGGTAAAAGTGGTTACCCAGAAGGTTGAAAGCAAAACTATCACGGAGTTGATCACCGCTAACGGGAAAATTCAACCCGAAACGGAGGTCAAAATCAGCCCTGATGTTTCCGGCGAAATTATTACCCTGAACGTTGAAGAAGGTGACGATGTAAAGATTGTCATTAAACCCGACATCTATATACAAACACTGAACAGAGCCGAAGCAGGTCTTAACGCGACAAAGGCTGCACTGGCACAGGCTCAGGCGCGCCTGATGGAAAGCGAGCTGGCTTACAAACGCTCAAAAAACCTATACGAACAGGAAACCATTGCTCAGTCGGAATTCGAATCGGCAGATGCGGCTTACAAGATCGCAAAAGCAGAGGTGCGCTCTGCCGAGTTCTCGGTAAAATCAAACGAGGCATCGGTTGCTGAAGCTCAAGAAGAGCTGACCAAAACAAAAATTTATGCGCCCATGGACGGTACTGTATCACGGTTAAACGTTGAAAAAGGTGAGCGCGTAGTCGGAACCAACATGTACGAAGGTACAGAGCTGATGGTTATTGCCGATTTGAAGCAAATGGAAGTAAAAGTAGAAGTGAATGAGAACGATATCGTCAAAGTATCGAAAAATGATACTGCTCTAATTGAAGTGGATGCTTACCTGAAACGCAAATTCAAAGGCCTCGTTACAGAGATTGCCAATTCGGCCAACACAACAGGAACTTCTGGCGATCAGGTTACCAACTTCGACGTAAAAGTATTGATGCTGAAGGATTCGTATGCCGACCTGATTGATTCAGTCGGCGTGAACCGCTACCCTTTCCGACCTGGTATGTCGGCCACCATCGATATTCAAACTGAAACCAGGGAGAATGTGATTACTGTCCCAATCCAGGCTGTTACAACTCGTGTTGAAACCACTCCGAAAGATACAATCGCAACGACAAAGCAAGAGGAACAAAAGCAGGAAGTCATTTTCCTGATAAAAGAAGGCCGGGCATATAGCCAAGTCGTTGAAACAGGCATACAGGACAACCAGAATATTGAGATTTTGAAGGGCTTGAAAGTAGGCGATGAAGTAATCACGGGACCATTCAATGCTGTAAGCCGAATCTTGAAAGACAGCACTGAAGTAACATCAGTCGAAGAAAAAGATCTGTTCAAAAGCGAGAAATAGTTGATGTAAGCCCAACCGGGGTTTATCGAACAAAATGTAAGGCTGACGCGAAAAACGTTAATCCTTGTTAAGCTTATTGATTTGATTGTTGACTTTTTTTGATGTCGACGCTCATTATTTTTACTTTTGTGCATCCAAAAATCAAGCAGAAGCAATGTATTCATTTCTTCTTAACACCGACTACTAATTACTACAATCATATACTATGAACAAAAAAATTTCAGTGATGATGTTCCTGACTTTATTATCGTTGTTTGCAGGAGCTCAAGATGAAAAAACTGCCTGGGACAATACTATCAACAAGGATTGGCCTCCAGGTTTTGCTGAAGTGGAAATTAAATCGTCGGCCGATGCAAGCATGCAAAAAGCCATCTTTCACCCTTCAGCGACCGCTGACGCTCAGCCATTAATCGTATCGTTGCACACCTGGAGCGGCGACTACTTGCAAAAAGACCCGCTAGCCGACGAGATCTTACTTCGCGGCTGGAACTACATTCACCCCAACTTCCGCGGATCGAACACAAGCCCTGAGGCTTGCGGAAGCGACAAGGTTATTCCTGAAATTGAAGACGCCATTCATTATGCCATCGAACACGGGAATGTTGACACAACCGAGGTGCACATTATAGGCGTTTCAGGCGGCGGCTACGCAACACTGCTGGCCTTCATGCAAATCGACTATCCGGTTAAAAGCTTCAATGCATGGGCGGCGATCTCGGATCTCGAAAGCTGGTACTGGGAATGCAAAGGACGCGGCCTAAAATATGCCGGACACTTGGAACAGGTTACAACCAATGGAAACGGATTCGACGCTGCAAATGCCCGCAAGCGCTCGCCGCTTTTCATGGATTATCCGGAAAAACGCAAAGGAGCAAGCCTGAATATTTATGCAGGTATCCACGATGGCTACACCGGCTCAGTGCCTGTTTCTCATTCAATCAACATGTATAATAAATTGTTGGATGAACTGTACCCGGAGAAGCACGATCAAAAAATCAGCGAAGATGAAGCCTATTCTTTGGTAACCAAACAGATTAATCCAGATGCTGATCCAAATGCAAAAATTGGTGATCGCAAAATTGAATTACAGAAAAAAGTTGGAAATCTTTCCTTCACCTTATTCGACGGTACACACGAAATGCTCGTACCGCAAGCATTGCCGCTTATTGATCAAACCAAAAAATCGACATCAGAGGCGTACAACGTATTGACGATTGGTGATTCAAACGGCACTTTCCCATATAGCTGGACCGAACAGCTGAAAAAACTACTGCCCTATTCAACCTTAGTAAATCGTTCAATTGCCGGAAATACAATTGGCTTCGACAACCTTGATCGGGAGGAACTGAACACCCTTCGTAATATTAACCGTTACCTCGAAGAAGCTTACGCCGAACTTGGAGAAGGTAAGGAATTCGACTACCTGTTCATTAATTTGGGTACGAACGATACGAAAACGGTTTTTGCAAAACGCCAAAAGGAAGTTTACAAGAACTTCGAGACTTTGATCAGGATGATCAGTACATACACGACTGAGCATGGAAAAAATACGCCTACGATCTGTTGGGTCTCTCCTTCGCCTATGGATGGAAACAAGGCAAACCCAGTGAAGTATGAAGGCGGTGATAAACGAATTCAAATTAACAACAAAAAGTTTGCTAAACTGGCGGATAAGGTCGGTATCAACTTCCTTAATACTTATTGGACCCTGAAACCAGATTTTGAAAATAAAACAGAAGACGGCGTTCACTTACTTGCTCCCGGGCAGTTCTGCCTGGCTTCGGGCATTGCGAAGTGGATTGACGAGCAATAAGCAAAGAACAACAAAAGAGGAATCCCGGTTCTAATGGGGGGAAGAACCGGGATTTTTGCTGAAATATGTAGGATATAAGAGATGGGAAATTTTTCAGTCTGTGTCGAACTCTGACTGAAAATGTCTTTATTCTAATTGTTTTCTGGCAATTTCGTGATTTGATTTAACGATGTACGAAGCCCATTCCTTCCGCAGCTCCTTCGCTTTTTCTTCCGAGCCCTGCTGTTCTACGAGTGCACTCCACCATTTAATATCGTCGGGCGACCAGTTCCACTCCAGGTCTGCCGTTCCACCCTGCAAGGTCCAAACAAACATGACATCATAGTCGCCAGTCATTAACCAGTACACTTCAGGCCCTTTAACAGCGGCAGCTTCACCGGCAGCCATAAAATCTTTCATGATTTCCTGGATGCGTGCATACGTTCCGGGTTGAAAATCAATTTTTACAATGCTATGATAGCTTACATTTTCGAACTTGGATGCCTGTGGCTCATCCTGTGCTTGCGAAGTGATAGACAATGCCATTACAATGGCGATAACTAAGAATAGACTTTTCATACACAGCTAATAAAAGATAAATCAGAAAGTATAAATACTCCGAATCTTAGTTGATTATTGGAAGGGCGAATTCTGTTCTAGTGAACGGGATCGATAATAGCGAAATGCAATTTACGACATAAATGTCTTAAATCAAAGTCAAATTCAGTACGGTAAATCCCG
>QKCF01000386.1 GCA_003246935.1 Sunxiuqinia sp.
TGCGCGAACTGATGAAGGAAAACGGCATTGGTCGCCCTTCAACGCGAGCTAACATCATCGAAACGCTCTTCCGCCGCCGTTATATCCAAAAGGAACGCAAACGATTGGTTGCCACGCCAACCGGCGTTGAGCTGATTGGAAGCATCGAGAACGACCTGCTGAAATCGGCCGAGCTAACCGGACAATGGGAACGCAAATTGCGCCAGATTGAAAACGGGGAGCTCGAGATTGCGCTGTTCATGGAAGAGATGAAACAAATGGTATCCGAGGTGATCAACCAGGTAAAAAGCTCACCACGCCGCCAGATCACGATCCTGGAGGACGAGGAAAAGCTGAAGGCAAAAGCCAAAGAAGAAGCGAAACTGCAAAAGCAGAAAGAAGCGGCCAAAGCAGCCGAAGACATAAGCTGCCCCCAATGCGGCAACGGAAAGCTGCTAAAAGGCAACTCGGCTTGGGGATGTTCGGAGTGGAAAAACGGCTGTCGCTTCATGATTCCTTTTGAACTCTTCGGGAAAAAGCTAACCGATAAGCAAGCGGTAACGCTGGCAACCAAAAAGAAAAGCCCAACCATTAAAGGATTCACCTACGAAGACCTGAAGATAGACGGCAAGCTGATCATCAGTGATGATTCGGAGATCATTTTAAATACAGAGATCAAAGAAGACAGCACTTGCCCTGAATGTAACGTCGGCAAGATCGTGAAAGGAAAAACAGCTTATGGCTGCACCAACTTCAAAGCGGGATGCAACTTTCGGATTCCGTTTGAGGTGAAAGCAGGGTAAGCCTCAAGCCCAAGGCCACAAGCTGCAAATAGATCGAAGGAGGAAAATTCGCTTTGATAAATCTTATTCATCTGTTATTCATTATCTCTCGCCAAGCCTTATTCCTGAATCTTCACATTTATCAAACTTAGGAAGCACTATTCCTCCAGTTCTGAAATCAGACAGAATTAGTCCAACCGCATTCCTGCAGATTTTTTGGCCCCCCCGACAGCCAGAAAAACACTCATAAAAAAAGCGGCCATCCGATGGGGACAGCCGCTTGTGAATTATGCATTTTAGTTTTATGCTTTTGTTTTTTCGATGATCCAGTTACGTGCGTTCACGAACGCTTCAATCCACGGAGCAACTTCCTCTTTTTTGCGGTTCGCCGGGTAGTAAGGCCACAACCAAGGACGGAAAGCACGTTCCAGGTGAGGCATCATCGCCAGGTGACGACCATCTTTGGAGCAGATTGCCGCTGCATCGTAGTCTGAACCGTTCGGGTTACCCGGGTAGAATTTATTGGCGTATTTGAATGGAATATTGTATTCGCTCTCAGCATACGGGAAGCTGAATTTTCCTTCACCGTGTGCAATCCAAACACCCAACTTCATACCGGCCATTGTTTTTAACATCACCGAGTTATTCTCAGCGATTTCAACACCCACGAAGTTTGACTCGAATTTATGCGACTCGTTATGCAACATCTTCGGCATTTGCTCGTGTTCCGGATAAATCAAGCCCAGTTCAACAGCCAGCTGACAACCGTTACATACACCCAAACTCAGGGTGTCTTCACGTTTGTAGAAGTTCTCCAGCGCCACACGTGCTTTTTCGTTGTATTTGAAAGCACCGGCCCATCCTTTAGCAGAACCGAGTACATCTGAGTTCGAGAAACCACCAACGTAAACAATCAGGTTCACATCTTCCAGCGTTTCGCGTCCGGCAATCAAGTCAGTCATGTGAACATCTTTCACATCGAAACCGGCCAGGTATAACATGTAGGCCATTTCGCGGTCGCCGTTCACCCCTTTTTCGCGGATGATTGCCGCTTTAACACCACTTGCAGTACGACGCTTCAGGTCGATACCATAGTCGGTAGCTTTACCTGTAAAGTCTTTGAAATCGTAAACCAGTTCGTTTTTCTTGTAGTTTTTGAAACGTTCCAAAGCCAGTTTTTCACCGCTTTGCTTGCGATCCATCAGGTATGAAGTTTTGAACCACAATTCGCGCAGTGAGTCAATATCTAAGTCGAAGCTTGCAGCACCGTTCACCACGGTGAACTCGCGAGCTTCAGCAGGCGTACCAATTTTCACAAAACGAACACCGGCAGCAGTCAGCTTGTTTTCGAAAGCTGCAGCGTCAGCAGTCTGAACAACAATCGCGGGGTTCTCGTTGAAGAAAGCTTTCACGCTATCGGCTTCACCTAAGCCAGAAAGATCCACTTTCAAACCACTTTCGTTATCACTGAAACACATTTCAAGTAAAGTCGTGATCAAGCCACCTGAAGCCACATCGTGACCAGCTACGATCAACTCTTCTTCAATCAAATCCTGAATAGTGTTGAAAGTCTTCACAAAATATTCAGCATTGGCAACAGTTGGTGCTTCTTGTCCGATCTTGTTCACGATCTGACCGAAAGCACTACCGCCCAAAGCCAAAGCTGTAGATGAGAAGTCGATATAATAAACAGGCTTGCTGGCGTCGTTCACCAATACCGGCTCGATTACTTTTTTCACGTCGGTAACTTCACCCGAAGCAGAGATAATCACCGTACCCGGAGAGTAAACCACATCGTCCTTGTACTTCTGTGTCATCGACATCGAGTCCTTACCTGTCGGTATGTTCACACCCAACGCACAAGCGAAGTCACTGGCAGCTTTAACGGCACTGTAGATACGGGCATTTTCACCGGCATTTTTTGCTGGCCACATCCAGTTGGCACTCAACGACACGCTACGGATTTTATCCGGCATCGGAGCCCAAATAATGTTAGTCAATGATTCGGCAATTGACATGATTGAGCCTTTTGCCGGATCAATCATTGCTGCTACAGGTGCGTGACCGATAGAAGTTGCCAAACCAGCCTTACCCTGATAATCCAAGGTGATTACCCCGAGGTTATTCAATGGCAAGTGCAACTTACCGGCACCTTGCTGTTTCGCAATACGGCCGGTTACCGAGCGGTCAACTTTATTGGTCAACCAGTCTTTACATGCCACACCTTCCAGTTGCAGAACATCTTCCAGGTAACTTTCTATTTTAGCAGGCTCGTAAGCCAGTTCCTCAAATTTCTCTGTTGTTGTTGTGTCGGTCAAAACTGTCTTTGGCGGGTTACCAAACATGTAGGCCAACTGCCAATCGATTGGTGTTTCTCCCGTTTTCGAGTTCTTGAATGTAAACTGCATATCGCCGGTTGCTTCACCAATTACATACATCGGGGAACGTTCTCTGTCGGCAATATTTTTCAACAAGTCTACATCTTTTTCATGCATCACCAACCCCATACGCTCTTGTGACTCGTTACCGATCAACTCTTTCTGCGATAAAGTTGGGTCGCCGCAAGGCAACTTAGCTGTATCAATCAAACCACCTGTTTCTTCAACCAACTCTGACAGACAGTTTAAGTGACCGCCAGCGCCGTGATCGTGAATAGAAATGATTGGGTTTTCATCCGACTCAGACAAGGCACGAATGGCATTGTAAGCACGTTTTTGCATTTCCGGGTTGGCACGTTGCACGGCATTCAGCTCAATAGCGTTTTCGTATTCACCTGTTGCCACCGACGACACAGCACCACCACCCATACCAATGCGGTAGTTATCGCCACCCAGCAGAACAACTTTGTCGCCTTTGGTTGGCGAATCTTTCAAGCTGTCCTTTTTGCGACCAAAACCGATACCACCAGCCATCATGATCACTTTATCGAAACCATATTTTTTGTAGTTCTCGAAATGTTCGAAAGTCAACACGGAACCACAGATCAGCGGCTGACCGAATTTGTTACCGAAGTCACTGGCACCGTTTGATGCTTTAATCAGGATTTCCTCCGGCGTTTGGTATAACCATGGACGTTCTTCTGTTGCCTGTTCCCAATTACGGGCATCTTCGGTACGTGGATAAGAAGTCATGTAAACAGCAGTACCAGCAATAGGCAAAGCACCTTTACCACCGGCAATACGGTCGCGAATTTCACCACCGGTACCGGTTGCTGCTCCGTTGAACGGTTCAACCGTTGTTGGGAAGTTGTGCGTTTCAGCCTTCAGCGAAAGCACTGTTTCAATATCTTTTACTTCGAAGAAATCAGGTTTATCCTGTGTCTTCGGAGCGAATTGCTCAACTGTCGGTCCCTGCACAAACGAGCAGTTGTCCTTATATGCTGAAATAATCTTATTTGGATTTGTCTCCGAGGTTTTCTTGATCATTTTGAAAAGCGAGCTTTCCATTTCAACCCCGTCAATCACGAAAATACCGTTGAAAATTTTGTGACGGCAGTGTTCTGAATTTACCTGTGAGAAACCGAACACTTCGCTATCGGTCAACTTACGTCCCAGTTTTTCTGAAACCTCATTCAAATAGCCGATTTCATCTTCACTCAAAGCCAAGCCTTCTTTCTCATTATAGGTAGCAATGTCTTCAATCCCGATAATCGGATCCGGCTTTTTATCGATTGTAAAAATGTCTTGTTTTAAACCGTTATACATCCGTTGAAGCATAGGATCAAATCCGGCTTTGTCATCCGGTACGGCCATAAACTCTTCAATACGAATGATGCCTGAAAGTCCCATATTCTGGGTAATTTCCACAGCATTGGTACTCCATGGTGTAATCATTTCGCGACGTGGCCCAACAAAAAAGCCTTCGATTGATTCACCTTCAACAAACGCTGCTTCTCCAAATAGCCATACCAGTTTTTCAATGTCTGCCTCTGCAAAAGAATTTGTTGATTGCACCGCGAGAACAGTGCTTTGAGGAGTTTTAAAAAATGAAATCATGTTGAATCTCTTTTTAAGATAAAGTTGACATGTTTTGGGCTTTCTGCCCGATTTTTAGTTTACCTGTCAAAGATTCAAAAAATACCAAACATAGCTCAATAAATCATCTTCTTTGAAAGGCCGCCTGAAAGACGCTGCAAAGATAAAAATTCCTTAGGAAGAATGTGCTATAAAGCACTAAAACAAGCCTAATGTGTAAAACTTCAAGCTGTTGTTAATAATCGTTTACAGATTCTCTCCCCTTTGCGTACCGAGTGTGAAGTTTCGTTAAGAGTTTCTAAACTTCACAGATCATCCCAAGTAAGACCGATCATTAAACCTATATTTGTGGCCCAAATACATTTTTATGAGTGAGAAAACACCAGCCAGTGAGCTGAAAGCGAGGATGGAGTCCTTTTGCCAAATCATCACGGTCCAAAACCCGAATTGGCAAATGGCAATGATTTTCAGTAAAATAAACCTGTTATATTTCACGGGGTCAATGTCAGAAGGGATGTTGGTTGTTGAACGCGATAAGGGCGCCACCTACTGGGTGCGACGCAGCTACGAGCGAGCATTGCACGAGTCGGAGTTTGCAGACATCAAGCCAATGGGAAGCTACCGCGATGCGTCTACGGCGTATTCAAACATTCCCAAGGTGGTATACCTCGAGACCGAATTCGTTCCATTGGCGATGTTTAACCGGGTGCAAAAATATTTTCCCTTCGAATCATTTAAACCACTCGATTTTCAAATTTCGATGACACGTGCCGTGAAAAGTGCGTGGGAACTGTCATTTATGGAGAGAGCAGGCCAGATCCACCAACGAGTACTGGAAGAAAAAGTGCCTAACCTGCTGCGCGAAGGCATGAGCGAAGCCGATTTGGCAGCCGAGCTCTATGAGGTGATGGTAAAAGAAGGCCACCACGGAACGGCACGTTTTGCCATGCACGATACCGACATTGTGGTCGCACAATTAGGTTTTGGAACCAGCTCGTTGATACCGACAAACTTTGATGGCCCGGGTGGAAACCGCGGATTAAATGCGGCCATGCCAAGCATGGGAAGCCGCGAGCGTAAACTGAAGAAAGGTGATTTGGTTTTCGTTGATATGGGACTGGGAGTTAACGGCTACCACTCCGATAAAACGATGACTTACATGTTCGGAGAGAAATTACCAGTAGAGGTTCAAAATATACAAAAACAATGTGTTGACATTCAAAATCGGGTAGCCGAAATGCTAAAACCGGGGAATACACCTGAAATGATCTATGAAACCATTATGGCTGACTTGAGCGACGAGTTTAAGCAAAACTTCATGGGCTTTGGCAACCGCCAGGTGAAGTTCCTTGGTCACGGCATCGGTTTGACAGTTGATGAGTTACCGGTATTGGCCAAAGGCTTTAAAATGCCGATTCAGGAGAATATGGTTTTCGCCGTAGAACCGAAAAAAGGTATCCCCGAAGTTGGCATGGTCGGCATCGAAAACAGCTTCCTGGTTACACCGGAAGGCGGACGCAGCATTACAGGCACTAATCCAGGGTTAATATTCGTGGAATAAATTGAAATTCAAATGATAAAAACAACCTGAAACAACAGAGTGAGAATTCTGCTGCTTCAGGTTATTTTTTTGTCCAGCCAATGGGTTCTATCTTTGTCAAAGATTTAAAAACAATGAGCTACTACTTTGAACGATACCAACAATTCATTTCCAAAGTGGATGAATTGACCGAGAAACTTTCAGGGCTTCACAAAGACCACATGCAATGTCGCAAGGGATGCGACCTCTGCTGCATGAACTACCGGATTTTCCCGGTTGAATACTTTGAGATACAACAAAGCCTAAAAGAGAAACCTGCGCAAACAACCGAATCAAACGATGACAGCTGCATCTTTCTGAAAGATCATGTATGCCAAATCTACGAACACCGCCCATTTATCTGCCGTACACACGGCTTGCCGCTCCTCTACTTAAATGAGGAGCAATGGGAGCTTTCGGCCTGTGAACTCAACTTCAATGAATTTGACGATGAGGATTTCTCCGCTGAAAATACTTTCCCGCAGGACACCTTCAACAGCGAACTATTCCAAATCAACAAAGCATTCATCCAAGAGAATGAGCTTGATTATTCTGAATTCGATTTACTGGAAATGAAGGATTTGCATCAACGTTAAAAGCCATGAAGAATTGATAAAAAATGTTTAATTCTCGGGCTTCAGTTTTGAATTCGCAACTTGGCTTCATAACTTGCCGGTAGAAACCGAATTCACCATGAAAAAATTAGTTTTATTCTTCTTAATCCTCACAGGGATCACCTTCGCTGCGAAAGCACAAAATCCAACAAAAATGAACGAAAACAATAATAAACTAGCCGTTATCTGGTCGAGTGGCGACCCTGAAGTTGCAGAGAAAGTATGCTTCATGTATACCCTGAATGCAAAAAAGCAAGGTTGGTTCGATGAAGTTGTACTGATTGTTTGGGGCCCTTCTGCTAAACTACTGGCAGAAAACGAAGATCTGCAGGCTGAAGTGAAAAAGATGATAGAAGCCGGCGTCACAGTCGAAGCTTGTATTTCTTGTGCCAACATGTACAATGTAGCCGCCGATTTGAAGGAACTGGACATTGACGTCCGGCCGATGGGGGTTCCTTTAACCAACTATTTGAAAGAAGGTTGGCGAACGTTGACCTTCTAAATCGAAAAGGCTTTAAACAAAGGTTAAATTCAGAACATCGCAACCAAAAATATAGGTGGTTTATCCGCCTTTTTTTAATTTTGGGGTCGACAAATTGAAATCATAATTTCTATCCACAAATCAAATAAAACATGAGAAAAAAAGTTGTTGCCGGTAACTGGAAATGTAACACTACCGTTCAGGAAGGTGTTGAATTAGCAAAAGCTGTAAACGAACTGGTTGCCAAAGCAGACGC
>QKCF01000308.1 GCA_003246935.1 Sunxiuqinia sp.
AGAGCTACGATTACTACGACCTGATTATGAGAAAGAATGTTCCCCAATACAATATGAATGTGAATGTGAATGGTGGGACAAAACGCTCAAAATATTATATGTGGCTTTCGCATGTTGGCCAGGAAGCTACGATGAAAGACTTCAACTATAGCAGAACCAATTTCCAGGTTAACTTGTCGAGCGAAATTTTCAAAGGCTTTACCTTGGGGACGCAAACTTCTTTAAAATTGGAAGATACTCAGGATGTTGGTTTGCAAGGCGGTGACGGATATTTTTCTTCTCTTTTGGCTGTTTATGCTAATCGCCCGACTGTGGGGCCTTATGCTCATGATAATCCGAATTATATTAACAACACGCCAAACAGACCGGACTTGAACCCGGGACTTTTTAGCCGTGATATTGCCGGTTATAAAGATACCCATACGAAGGCGGTGAACGTTAACTTTTTTGCTGAATATAAGTTTGACTTTGGCTTATCTGCGAAGTATACTTATTCACAAAACTATACTTCCGTTCTTTTCGACGGATTTCAATATACTTACGACTTGTATTCATACGATGAGGCGAACGACGCCTATAAGAAAACCGGTGGTCAAAGTGCAACATGGAGATTCCAGACAAGATCTGAGGCGATGTCGCATTACCACCAGTTTCAGTTGAACTACTCGCATACGTTTGGCGAAGACCATACTGTTTCAGCCGTTTTGGGTTATGAAAGAAGTGACTGGGACAGGATGTTGACCTGGCTTGCTGCTGCACCAACGAACAACTACATTCCGTTGAACAGCTTAGCAATTCTTACCGGTTACGGAGATGAGTGGACTTACCAGGCAAGAGCCGGTTATTTGGGACGTTTCAACTATTCTTATAAGGACAAATATCTATTAGAAGTACTTGGTCGTTACGATGCTTCTTATCTGTATGCTCCGGGACATCGTTGGGGTTTCTTCCCAGGTGTGTCAGCCGGATGGCGTATTTCGGATGAAGGCTTTTTTGGTAGACTTAAAAGCACAGTTAATGACTTGAAATTGAGGGTTTCTGTTGGGCAGACAGGTCAGGAAGCCGGAGTTTATGCGTTCGGATATCTTCCGGGATACAGTTTTGGCCGCACCGACAACAACCTGGTTGTGCCCGGATCGGTGCTTGATGGACAATATGTAACGGGTATGGCGCCGCAAGGCCTTCCTGTGACAGATCTTTCGTGGGAAAAACATACCATGTATGATGCAGGTATAGATGCTTCTTTCCTGAATCATAAGTTGACATTCACCGCTGACATTTTCAGAAAGGTGATTTCCGGAATTCCTGCCGGCCGCTATGATGTTCTGATTCCAAGTGAAGTAGGTTATAGTTTGCCAAACGAAAACCTGAACAAAAACGAGTATCGTGGTGCTGAAGGAATGATCACCTATAAAAGCCACATTGGCGATTTGAACTTCAACGTGAGTGCCAATGTAACTTATTCACGTTTCCGAAATGTGGAAACCTATAAGCCTCGTTTTGGTAACTCGTATAACGAGTGGCGCTATTCAAGTGAAGATCGTTGGGGTGGAATCTGGTGGGGCTACGAAGCCATTGGGCGATTCCAGTCGGAGGAAGAAATCAGAAACTATGCTATTGACAACGATGGTCAGAACAACAGGACACAGCTGCCCGGTGATGTTATTTACAAAGATGTAAACAACGACGGTGTCATTAACTGGCTGGATGAAAAACCAATCGGATATCCCGATGGTTGGGCTCCGATGTTGAGTTTTGGCGGTAATATTGGTTTACAGTGGAAAAACTTCGACTTGAACATGGACTTTGCAGGTGCTGCTATGCAATCGTGGAATCAGAATTGGGAGCTGAGAAATCCTTTCCACGCGGGAGGTAACTCGCCGGAGTACCTGCTTACCGACAGATGGCACCGTGCAGATCCTTATGACGCTACCAGTGAATGGATCCCCGGCCGCTATCCGGCAGTTCGGAACGGAACGACGGAGAACAATGGTCGGAATTCGACTTTTTGGTTGCACAAAGTGCGTTTCCTGAGACTAAAAAATGCCGAATTCGGGTATACCCTGCCTGGTTCAATACTAAAAAAGACAGGCTTATCTAAAGCCCGGTTTTACGTTAGCGGATCGAATTTATTCTCGATCGATAATGTTCACCAATTTGGGATAGATCCTGAAATCCAGTCAGGCTCTGCTGTGGTTTATCCGCAACAAAGAACAGTAATGGTCGGGTTCAATTTAACTTTCTAAACTTAAACGATAATCATGAAAACTAAAATATTCTTATTGTTGATTTTGTCGGCAACTCTCTCGATGTTTGTGAGTTGCGATAACGATGGCTGGCTGGAAAGGACGCCTAAAAACCGTATTAGCGATGATCAGCTTTGGGGCGATCCGAACTTGATATTAAGTTTGCTGTCAAACTACTACGACCGTATCCCGGGGGATGTGTTCAATACTTCGGCTGATTGCCAGTTGGACGATGCCATGTTTTCGGGACACAATGATGGCAACTGGGTGAACGATTTTCAATTTGGAGACGATTACGGAAGATACTGGGATTATGGATTTATCCGCGATATCAATTTGGCGATCGAAAACATGGAACAATACTCGACGCTTTCAATTGATGAAATTAAGCAATTTAATGCAGAGTTGAGATTGATCAGAGCGATGGTGTATTTCGATTTGGTGAAGCGAATGGGCGGTGTGCCTTTAGTTACTTCGCAGTTGATCTATGCTGGTGGAGGCGATGTTGAATCGTTGCAGGTTCCCCGCTCGAAAGAGGAAGAAATCTATGATTTTATCTACGACGAAATTCAGGATATTAAAAGTAATTTTACTGAGACAGAGGACAGTAAGACAAGGGGAAATAAATATATTGCCCTGGCATTGCAAAGTCGTGCAATGCTTTACGCCGGTTCGTTGGCTAAGTACAATAACCTGATGTCTTCGCCGATTACTTTACCCGGAGGTGAAGTGGGTATCCCTGCAAGCAGAGCAAACGAATATTACCAAAAATCGCTCGATGCTTCCCAGGAAATTCTTGAAAGCGGGAAATACAGCCTTGACGCCGATTTCTATAATTTGTTTATGGACAAAGCTTCTTCTGAGATTATCTGGGCTAAAGATTATTCCAGAGCTGCCGAAAAGCTGAATTATTTTACATACGATAACGTTGTAAGAAGCCTTCGTACTGATATTGAAGGGTCATCCATGGTGTCGCCATCGTTGAGTTTGGTTGAAAGTTTCGATTACCTGGACGGAAGTGCAGGAAGCTTAAAAGATAAAGATGCAAGCGGTAACTATAAAGTTTATAATAAATTAACGGATATTTTTGCCAATAAGGACAGACGTTTGTATTCAACCGTTGTTCTTCCTGGCAGCCAATTCCGTTCAACTGATGTCGATATTCAAGCAGGAGTTGCTGTGTGGAACGGTACGGGATACGATTTGAACACAGGAGACCTGGGAAGTACTTATGACGATGGCGGAGAGCTAACCGGCTTGGATGGTCCATTCAATGACGCCCAGTTTGTAAGTAACACTGGTTTTTATCTTCGTAAGCTTGTTTCTGAAGATCCTGATGCGGGTATTCGTCCGACACTTGGCGAGAACTGGTGGCCATGGTTTCGCTTGGGCGAAATCTACCTGAATGCAACAGAAGCGGCTTTCGAGTTGGGCCAGTCGGCTACTGCATTAGGTTATCTCAATAAGCTGAGAGAAGTACACGGAGGTTTCCCTGCAAACAGTATCTCGATTCTTTCAAATACTATAATTCGTAAAGAACGCCGTGTAGAGCTGGCCTTTGAAGGTAACCAGCGCTATTTCGACTTGAAACGTTGGAGAATCGCTGACCAGGTATGGGACGGCGATGAAACTGATCCAAATGCGATGGTTGTGGGCTTGTACCCTTATCGTATCTCCAGTAGTGATGCTAATAATGGTAAGTACATCTTCGTAAGAACAGCTCCTGTCCGTTTCAAACAACCCAGGTTCTTTAGAATGGCGAATTACTATTCTTCAATCGATCAGGGAGTGTTAAACAACAACCCGAAACTGGTTAAGAACCCGTTCCATTAGAATTTGAGAGGATATAAAACTAAAATTGAACACAAATGAAAAAATTAATCATATTATTTGCAGCCGTTTTTAGCATCGTTTTTACGAGCTGCGAAATCGATAACTTTAGTTCCCCTGAGTCTATGCTCAGCGGTACGGTTACTTACAACGGGAAGGCAGTTGGCGTACGTACCAACGGGACCCAGCTGGAATTATGGCAAGATGGCTATGCCTTGAACGAGAAAATTGCGGTACACATCGCTCAGGATGGTACTTATTCAGCCCTTTTATTTAATGGGGAATACAAAATGGTTCGCTTGTCAGGTGCGCCGTGGGCCGAATCGATTGATACAATTGTCATCAATGTAAGTGGTAACACGGTGAAGGATGTTGAAGTACAACCGTATTTCACGATTACGGATGAGTCGTTCGAGGTGAAAGGTAATGCAGTTGTTGCCGAGTTTGTGGTTAACAAGATCGATCCGGCTGTTGCCTTGCAGGCAGTAAAACTGTATCTCAGCAAAAATGTTCTTGTAGATGAAAACCAAAAAGATTATGCCTTGAGTGCTGATATTTCAACGATCATCTCAGGACAAACGGTTACTATGGTTGCCACATTACCCCAAAGTTTGGGTGATGAGTACTATTACTTTGCGCGGGTAGGTGTTCGTTCCGACAAATCGAGCGAATTCTATTATACTCCAGTGCAGGAATTGCAAGGTGATCCTAACGGGCCGAAAAACCCAACAGCCGATTTCACATCGGTAGTAAATGGCAAGGATGTTACATTTACAACTACTTCAAAATATGTTGAATCCTTTATGTGGGATTTTGGTGATGGTGAAACTTCAACAGAAGAGAACCCAACGCACACCTATACTTTAGGTGGGGACTATACTGTTACATTAACAGCAATGGGAGCCGAAGGAACGATAACGGCTGTGGCTACACATAATGTGAATGTTGGATATGTTGCCGTTCCATTAACGAACGGAGATTTCGAACTTTCCGGACCGGATAACAGAATAAAAGATTGGGCCGATGTTGAAGGATGGGATAGTGACTCACCGACAACGGATTCCGGGGTTGAGAATTTAGGAACCTGGTGGTCAGCTGGCAATGACAGCCATAAAGGTGTCTTGTATAATGTCGATGCATCCGGATACAATATTACTGATCACATTATTGTAGAAGGTGAAATATTTAAAGTGAATTTGGAGGCTATTAATATCTGGAACGGTCCTAAAATCAGCGTTTCAATTGTTTACCTGGCAAGTAATGGTGCCAGAAATGTAATAAGCAATCAGACTTTTGATGTTGGCAATGGTGAATGGAAAGCCATTGAACTAGTTGCAACTGCTACTGCAGGATCGGTTGGTGGAAAATTAGGGGTCGAATTTAAAGGCGTCTCAGGAGACGGCGCTGATAGTTGGACAAGTTTTGACAATGTTGAATTGTTTGCGAAGTAGATTCTAAACTTTTAAATGAACTGAAATGAAATATTTTAAGATATACAATTTAAGGCTTTTAGCAGTTGCCGTGTTCCTTTCATTGGCTGTGGTAGCATGCGAAGAAGATGCGGTGGATCCTACCGGCGATTTTACCTATGCCGTTAGTTCGGATAATACCTTGTCGGTATCCTTTGAAGCCTCGGGCGCAGATGCCGATGCTGTGAGCTGGGATTTTGGTGATGGTGAAACATCAACCTCAATTCGTCCGGTGCACGCCTATACAGTAGGTGGAGACTACACGGTGGTATTAACATTATTCGGAGGAAGTGGTTCTTCTCCGGCAGTTATTACAAAAATGGTTTCGTTGGTAAATAGTCCAATCCCGCAGTTTGGAACTGAGGTTGAATATCTGACTGTTTCCTTTTCCAATACATCCACCTATGGTGTTTCCTATTCCTGGGATTTTGGTGATGGCGAAACTTCTACCGACGAGAATCCTGTTCACTCTTATGCCGAATCGGGTGGATATAACGTGACCTTAACAGCGACAGGTGTTGAAGGCTCCATACCGGTATCAGTTACTGAAACCGTTAGTGTAGCAGAAGGAACCATTGCCGTTCTAAACGGTGATTTTACCTTGCCAGGAACAGCAGATATAATTCAAAACTGGGATACTAACTCGGAATACGGTGATATACCTGGTTGGACTAGTGAAGGTGACCAATATGATTGTGGCGTGTTGCTTTATAGCACAGACGGAGCGGTGGCAGATAATGGAACTGAATACTTTGGGAAATTAAGACACACAGATGGTCCACTCTACAACCTGACAGATCACGTGATCGCAGAAGGTGAATCATTTAGATTGAGTCTGGACTTATGTGACCTGTATTGGGGGGCTGCATCATATCGATTGTATTATAATACCGGCGACGGGATACGGCATATTATTGCAAGTAACGATGTTGAACCGTGGGTAGACGCAGGCAATTCAACTGGTTGGGTGTCTTATGAATTGATGGTAGATGCTCCTGAAGAGTCTGTTGGTGCACGACTTGGTGTTGAAGTCGAAACGATTGGTACTGAACTGAGTGGAATGATCCAGCCAGAGATGGTTGGTCAGGTGTGGATAATGTAAAATTATTTGTACGGTAAATCTCGTTTTTCATCATTTGAAAAAGGCACAGGCAAAAGGCCTGTGCCTTCTATTACTACATTGCTATTTCTAATTTGCTATGAATGAGCTATGTGTGGCTTTTAGAATGATTTTTTTTTTCAGCTTTAAAAACTAATAAATAGATGAATATCAGAAAGAACTTAGCCCTGGTGGTTTTAGCTACGTTGTCCCTTGGTGTCAACGCACAGTCTATTCGATGGGTAAGCAGTACAGAAAACAATACTTGGAAACAGACGACATTAAAACTTGAAAAAGAGGCGTTAACAACTCCTGTCCTCAATGTAACCGGAAATGAAGAGATTGTTACCTTCAAGGCTTGGGGAACCTGTTTTAACGAACTAGGTTGGGATGCCCTGAATATGCTTCCTCGGAAAGAACAAGACACGATCCTGAGTCAATTTTTTGCTCCGGATGGCGACTTGCAGTTTACGATTGGTCGTTTTTCGATGAATGCCAACGATTATGCGCGTGACTGGTACAGTTGCGACGAAGTAAGCGGCGATTTTCAGTTGAGGTATTTTAACATCGATCGCGATAAAACAACACTGATTCCCTTCATTAAGGCAGCACAGGAAAAGAACCCCGATTTGACCTTCTGGATTTCGCCATGGTCACCACCTTCGTGGATGAAGATCAACCACTATTATTCTGTGGTTAGTAATGGAGAATACAACAAGCTTGATCCCAAAAAAGATTATCTGCTTTTTGAAGACAGTGAGAAAACCTATGAAAATGTGTTTCCAGGAAAGCTGACGGTTAATGATTACCTAATTCAGGATCCGCGTTACCTGCAGACCTATGCGAATTATTTCTGTAAGTTTATTGATGCGTATGCCGAAGAGGGAATTCCTGTTACTCAGGTGATGTTTCAGAATGAAAGCTGGAGCTATACTCCATATCCCGGATGTGCCTGGACACCGGAAGGTATCATTCGTTTTAATGCTGAATACCTTGCACCAACTTTAAAAGAGAAACATCCGGATGTTGATCTTTATCTGGGGACAATTAATACCAATCACTACGAGGTCATCGATCAGGTGCTTTCTGATCCACGCATGCCTGAAACGATCAAAGGTGTCGGATTTCAATGGGAAGGAAGGCAAATCCTTCCACGTCTTCGCGAAAAATATCCTAATTATAAATACGTGCAAACAGAGAGTGAATGTGGTTGGGGGTCGTTCGACTGGTCTGCAGCCGAGCACACCTTCAACCTCATCAACGACTACTTGGGTAACGGTTGTGAAGAATACACATTTTGGAATGCGATCCTGGCAGATGACGGTGTCAGTGGTTGGGGATGGAAACAAAATGCATTGATTCGAGTTGACTCAAAGGCTAAAACTGCAACCTACACACCCGAGTATTTTGCGGTCAAGCAATATACTCACTTTCTGACCTCTGGAAGTAAAATCCTAGCCTTTAAGAACGGGATGGATGACAAGTTGCCATTGATGGTGGTAAAGAATCCCGAAGGTCAGTATGTTGTATTTGCGGGAAATTTTGCAGACGAAAATAAAGAGGTATCGGTGAAACTTGGCGAACGATATCTGAATGTTTCGCTTCAGGCTCATTCGTTAAATACGTTTCAGGTTAAATAGTTTTGTATATAAAAACGGAGTAATTCCGGTTAGTTTTCCTTTGATATTTTTCGGTATAGGTGGTTTCATTACCGGAGATTAGTTAGTTTGTTTAGACAGAAACAACCCCGAAAGTGACTTCTCACTTTTGGGGTATTTTTTAACTTAGCTGTAGTTTTACCAACGACAATTACTTACCATGAAAAAAATCGAAATTCTGTTGTTCTGTACCTTGTTTTTTGCTGGCTTCTCGTTAGCTCAAACTCCGGATTATAGTCATGTTGTCGACAAAAGAGCACGGGTGATCATCGATAATGATTTTGGGGGAGATCCCGACGGACTGTTTCAGCTGGCTCACCATCTGCTATCGCCAACGGTGGAGGTGAAAGCAATAATTGGCTCAAAACACTACGCAAATGGATTTTATGGTTATCCTGGTGATGCGGTTTATTCGTGTAAAATGGCCAATGAATTGTTATCGGCAATGCATTTAAACGATCAATATATCGTGTTTGGTGGTTCTAGCGTAGAACTACCGGATACACTCACCCCGGTTGAATCAGAGGGGGCAAAAGCAATTATTCAGGAGGCCATGCGGGACGATACACACATGCCGCTTTATGTGGTTTGTGGCGCGGGCTTGACAAATATTGCCAGTGCCTGGTTAATGGAGCCTAAAATTGCTGAAAAAATTATTTTGATTTGGATTGGTGGAACCGAATATGATGGTTTGGCATCTCCACCTCCGGGTGCAAGTAAAAACTGGGAATACAACACCGGAATTGACGCTAAAGCTTGTCAGGTCATCTTTAACCAGTCGAATATTCCGATTTGGCAGGTGCCGCGCGATGCTTACCGACAGGCTCTAACGAGCTATGCCGAGCTTGTATGCAAGGTTAAAGGCCAGGGTGAAACGGGGAACTTTTTAATTAGTCGTCTGGACGATTTAATGAAACGAGCTAACAGGGGATTGGGTGAAGCCTACGCCTTGGGAGATAGTCCGTTAGTTCTTTTAACAGCTTTGCAGTCGGCCTGGGAATCAGATCCGTCATCGAGCAGATATGCCCTGAAACCGGCGCCAAGAGTAAGTGACACCGGCTATTTCAACGAGAATCCCAACGGACGGGAAATAAGAGTTTATTACGATCTGGATGTTCGACTCATGTTTGAAGATTTCTTTGCCAAACTGTCCTTGTTTAGCGGATCTCCGGATTAAGCTTCAGAACAGAATATTAATCTTTTGAAGTGATGTTTTTTACATATTCACTCGGCGTTACACCAAATTCGTCTTTAAAGCATTTTCTGAAATAATTACTGCTACTCATCCCAACCATATACGAAACTTCTGAGATCGAATAACGTCCGGTAATCAGGAATTCTTCAGCTTTTCGAATGCGGATTGTCCGAATATATTCGTTAACGGTCTGTTCAGTTAACGCCTTTACTTTTCGATACAACGAAGAATGGCTCATCGCCATTCGTTCTGCCAGAAAAACTACATCCAGATCGCTCGAGTCCAGATTTTCCTCGATGATTTTCGCGATTGCTTCGATGAATTCTTTATCTAAATTATTGAGTGATTCACTCATGAAAGCTGATTTGTCAACCGACTCCTTAAATTGTTCTGCAATCTTTTTCCGGATCTCCAACAGGTTTTTAATCCGGCTTTGAAGTAGTTTGGCTGTAAATGGTTTGGTAATATAGGATTCAGCCCCCAGATCGTAACCTGTTGTCTTATCCGAGAGCGAGTCTTTAGCAGTCAGTAAAATAATAGGGATGTGACTTGTGCGGACATCTTCTTTTAGCTTGCTGACTAATTCGAAGCCATCCATTTCCGGCATCATAACATCCGAAATAATGAGATCGGGGGTATGCTTTTGTGCTTTTTCCAGACCGATGATACCATTGTGTGCTGAAATAACCTGGTAATAAGTAGATAATGATTCAACGATATAACTGTTTATTTCAGGGTTATCTTCAACGACCAGGATAATTTGCTTCGATTTTTGTTCCGGTTCATCTGTCTGTTGTGGAAGCTCTGATGATATTTTATTCGGAACAACATCATTAATTTGTGGTTGCTCTTCTGCAATTTCACGTCGTTGGTCTAGGGTTTCGTGCAATGCATTGGGGTACTTGTTTTCTTTGGATAGAATGACATGGAAGCTTGTGCCGCGACCAAGTTCACTTTCAACTTTGATTTCGGCTTCGTGCAGGCTAACCAGGTTTTTCACCAAAGCCAAGCCAATTCCGGTTCCCCCGGAGCGGTGAAAACTGTTTTTATCCTGGAAGTAACGGTCGAAAATTCGGGGTAAGGCGTCAGGATGGATTCCATTGCCGGAGTCTTCGACTGTGATCTCCGTGAAGCTGTTTCCGTTTTCTTCAAAATTTCGAAGAGCTATTTTAATCAACCCGGAATCGGTGTATTTCCTCGCGTTCGAAATTAGATTGTCCAGAATAATTGAAATGACTTCAGGGTCGAAGTACATATTGTAATCGTCCTCAATAATGTCAATGCTAATGTGGAGCTTTTTATTGGTGTTCAGCTCCTGGTATTTTTTTCCGGTCTCGAGTACCAACTGATCAAGCATTCCTTTCGAAACCGTTAACTGTTTGTTTTGGGTTTCGGTTTTTCGGAACTCCATCAGCTGGTTGATCAGACTCAACAAGCGTTTTGTACTTTTTTGTATCGCTGTTAGTTTTCCTGTCTGACGGTTATCAAGATTCGTGTCGGTAATCAGATCTTCCAGCGGACCTAAAATCAGCGTCAACGGTGTTCTTAATTCGTGTGCAATATTTGTAAAGAACCGAAGTCTTTCTGTATGAAGTTCCTGGTCTTTTTGATGATTATTTTTTTCAAGGATCAGTGAATTTTCCAACTCCAGCCGGTGTTTGTAAAAACGCAGAATAAGCCAGACAATTAGGGCAATGGCGAGTACATAGAATGTTTTTGCCCACCAGCTCAACCAAAAAGGAGGACGAATGTAGATATTCCATGAAGAAACCGTATCGGAACCTTCCTGGTTCCTGATGCCTGATCTGATTTTGAAATGGTAACTTCCGTAAGGAATGTTTCTGAAGGTTACGGAATGGCTATCGTTTGCATTATACCAACGTTCTTCGAGTCCTTCCAATTGATAGCTGTATTCTACAAGGTCCGTAAGGACATAGTCTAGTACATTGAATGAGATCGTAAAGGTGTTCTGTTCGTACGATAGTTCGATATTGTGTGTTACCGGGATCGAACTCTCCTGATCGGATAGTTCCAGTTTTTTGTTGTATACTTTAAAGTCGGTTAAGGCAACCGGAGGTAAAGTTAATTGGGACGGAAGTCGTTTAGGATCAAAAAAGCACAGTCCGTTTTGGGATCCAAACATAATCCATTCGTTGTTGTAATTCAGAACAGATCCTGACATAAAGGCTCCGATTGGAATCCCATCGTAATGTTGATGAAGGTAGTTGTAAAATTGCTTCTTTTGTTGATCGTAACAAACGATGCCATTTGTTGTGCTGCACCAAAGCTTACCGGAAGAATCTTCTGTAATGGCCCGAATGTGGGTGTCAGCGATTTGACTATTGTCGTTATAAACCGTAAAATTTGTGGGATCCTCCGTATCGAAACGGATTAACCCCTCTCCGGAGCCTGCCCAAACATTATTGGACTGATCGTAGTAAATTGCATCGATCGTGTTGGACGACAAGCCATTTCCCGTGTTAAAACTGTGAAGCAATTCCAGCTGGTCGTTATAAACAGAGATACCTGCACCAAAATAACCGATCCAGATCTGTCCGTTCTTCGTTGTACATATACTTCTGACGAAATCACCATTTAATCCTGAGTTCTGTGCAGTGAAGGCGGTGATTTTTTTTGTTTTCGGATTGTATTGAAAAAGACGGTTTGAACTGCCAATCCAAATTCGCCCTTGGGTGTCTTCTGAGAAACACCGGACATCGCCAATGTTTTCAATATGAATTGCTTCTTCGGATTGATACACCTCCGGCCCAGGTTCCAAACCAGAGATTGTTACGTGAATCACGGAACGCTGCAAGAACAGCATTGTCTGTCAGTCCCGAATTAGACTTGTTTAAGGACCTGATTTTTTTGGCGTTTTCAAATACATCAATTCCTCCGCCATCGGTTCCCACCCAAATGCGACCTTTCTCATCGCTACAAATACCGCAGGCTACTTTGTTGGATAATCTGTTTGTGACTTCCGGATTTGGATAATAGGTCCAGGTGTTAAATAAGACTCCACCGCCATAAGTGCCGATCCAGACATTTTCAAACTGATCTTCGTAGATGCAATGGACCGTTTGGTTCGATAACGAAAACACATCGAATCCTGACATGATGTTGATGAACTTTGTATCCTGCGGGGATACATGAACGTACTTGGTTGTGTTCAGAATACTGATACCTCCGTTTTCCGTCCCAATCCACAATTGGCCGTTTTTTCGTTGAATAATGCTGAAAACAAAATTGCCAACCAGGGAGTTTGAATCTCCGGGTTTGTGGCGTAATACCGTGAATTTTTCGGACTGCTTGTTGAATAAAGCCAAACCGTTATCGGTTCCTAGCCAAATATTGGAATCTTTATCAATTAATATCGTGTTAATTTTGTTGCCTGGTAAGCTGTTCGGATCATTGGGATCGTTCCGGAAATTCTTGGTGGTTCCCGTTTTGGGATCATAAATGCTAAAGCCCGCATTCTCATGGCCGAGGTAGATCGTGCCGTCTTCCGCTTCTGCAATGCTCCATATGGTGTTGCTGGCCAGGCTTGGTAGGGTGGCTTGATTGAAACGGGTGAATTTCTCTGTTTTTTTATCAAAATAGGCGAATCCGTTGTGATAAGTGGTAACCCATAAATTACTATCCCGTGAATTGACAATGTTGGTAACGTCGTTTGTCGGAAGGCTGCTGTCATCTTTGGGATCGTTACGGTAATATTTGAATTGTTCGGTTTCGCAATCGAAAGAATTTAGCCCTTCTCGCTGGGTTGCCAACCAAATCTTATTCTCATATCGATCGGCATACACGACATTTTGCTCGTTTGCACTGACCGAATTTGGAGAATTCGCGTTTGCTTTTTTATATATTCTGAAGCTTTCGCCGTCAAATCGGTTTAAGCCGGATTCTGTTGAAAACCACAAAAATCCGTTCTTATCCTGGGTAATTCCCATGATAAAACTATTAGACAAACCATCCTCGATCCCAATTTTTTTAATTTGTTGAAACTGGGCTTGCAAGCCCAGGCTAAGCGAAAGGAAAATACACAACCAAAAAGATTTCATAGCATACAGGTTCTCTCTACAAACATAGTAATATCTGGCCAAAAAATCGTATTTGACGAATTTGTATACTCCCTGTGATTGATTTATAGTAGATGTTTTGCCCGGCTTAAAATAAGTTTGTAATGCTAAATTTTTTCCTGCCTTTTAACGGATAAGAAAAAATGAAAAGTTAACGAATTGACCTAATTGAAACCATTATGAAAAGACTTGTGAAGCTTTCAACTTTTGTTCTATTTCTTTCGCTGCTTGTGACTGGGTGTTTCTCGGTTCAGGAAAACAATGGAGAGAAGCTCGAACGAAAGCAAAATTTTGATTATAACTGGAAATTTGCCTTAGGAGATTATCCGGATGCCAGCGCAGTAAGTTATGTTGATACCAGTTGGCGAAAGCTTGATTTACCACACGATTGGAGTATTGAAGGGCAAATAGCACGTCATAATCCAACAGGCAACGATGGTGGATATTTCCCTGCTGGTATTGGTTGGTATCGTAAAATTTTTGATGTGCCAAATGAATGGAAGAACCGCAAAATAGGGATCTACTTTGAGGGTGTTTATATGAACGCCGAAGTATTCATCAATGGACAGTCATTGGGGATGCATCCTTATGGTTATACTTCATTTTTCTTTGATCTAACGCCCTACGTCGAATATGGTAAAGAAAATTTGATAGCCGTTCGGGTCGATAATTCTCAACAAAAGAACTGTCGTTGGTACAGTGGCTCCGGAATTTACCGGCATGTTTGGATAAAGGTTACGGATCCTATTCATGTTGCTAATTGGGGGATCGCCATTACAACGCCGGAAGTGAGTAAAGACAGTGCAACGATTGAGGTTAAAACACGAATTAAAAATGAAACCGGCCACAAACAAAAGCTGGAATTGATTACGGCTGTTTCAGATCAGGAGCAGCAGGAAGTAGGGAAGGCTTCGATTCAGGTGGAGATCGACTCGAAGACGGAGCAAGAGATAACTCAGACTATTCAAGTTGAGAAACCCTTACTTTGGAGTCCTCAGGATCCCTATTTATATACAGCGCAATCGGTTATTAAAAAAGTGGATCAGGTCGTTGATGAAGTAACAACCAACGTTGGTATACGGTCAATCAGTTATTCTGCAGAAGACGGATTTAAGTTGAATGGAGAGACCATCCAGTTAAATGGGGGCTGTGTTCATCACGACAATGGAGTTTTAGGAGCAGCGGCCTATGACCGGGCCGAAGAGCGAAAAGTTGAGTTGTTGAAATCTGCCGGTTTCAATGCTGTGAGAACTTCGCATAACCCGCCATCACTAGCATTCCTATCTGCCTGTGACCGTCTCGGACTTTTGGTTATTGATGAGTCATTCGACGGTTGGAAAGAACAAAAAACACCATACGATTATGCCAGTATTTTGGACCAATGCTGGAAGAGCGATATTGAGGCGATGGTTTTGAGAGATCGTAATCATCCCTCGATTATCATGTGGAGTAGCGGTAACGAAATCATTGAACGTACCAAACTGGAAGCGGTTGAGACAGCTCACATGCTGAACAACTACATTCGTGAGCTGGATCCAATACGACCGGTAACCTCTGCCATGACATCCTGGAATCAGGGCTGGGAGATCTTTGACCCGCTAATGGCAGAACATGATATTTGTGGCTATAATTACATGATGCAGGAGGCTGAATCCGATCATGATCGCGTGCCTTCCCGGATTATTGTTCAAACAGAATCGTACCCGAAAGATGCGTTCTATAATTGGAAGATGGTGCGGGATCATAACTATATCATCGGTGATTTTGTGTGGACGGCAATGGACTACCTGGGCGAATCAAGCATTGGTCGTTATTACTATCCCGGAGAGCCTGAAGGCCAGCATTGGGAGCAGGATTTCTATCCCTGGCATGGCGCCTATTGCGGCGATATTGATCTGACAGGGTGGAGAAAACCGATTTCACATTATCGCAATTTATTGTGGAACGATACCGAAAAACTATATCTGGCTGTGCGCGAGCCCAATCCTGATAGCGGGTCAATCAAGACAACTATGTGGGCTGTGTGGCCAACCTGGGAAAGCTGGAACTGGCCGGGTTACGAAGGGAAGGATATTCAAGTTGAGGTTTATTCGGAATATCCGAAAGTACGTTTGTATTTGAATGATAAGCTGATTGGTGAAGAACAAACTGGCTTGGAGCAGGAGTTTAAAGCGACTTTTAACGTGGCATACACTCCCGGAGTATTAAAGGCTGTGGGTAGTGATGGTGATAACGCGATGGAAACAAGCATCCTTAAAACAGCCGGAAAAGCAAGCCAAATCAGATTAACAGCCGACCGGGCACAGATTAAAGCCAACGGGCAGGATTTGTCGTATATAACAGTTGAAGTTACAGATGCAGAAGGGAACATTGTTCCCAACGCTGAAAATGAGATCCAATTTACACTTGCCGGAGAAGGAACGATTGCTGGTGTTGGCGATGGTAATATGAAAGAAGTAGAGCCCTATGTGAATGATCGCTGTACTGTTTGGAAGGGGCGCGCACTTGTTGTGATTAAGAGCACGCATAAAACCGGAGCCCTGATATTGCAGGCAAGTTCTACAGGATTAAATGAAGCTTCTATTTCGATTAAAGCAGTTGAGTAAAAAGGCTATAACAAATTCTTTAGGTAGTTGACGAATCAGAGAAGATCCGTTTAAAGAGAAAAACAATTTGCTAGTTAGGAATAGCTGTTTCATGGAGGCTTATCTTCAAGTTTATTGAAGAAAGTCTCCTTTTCGTTTTATAATGGCTCAGATTGGGGTGGCAGTGTATGCACAGGTTCAATGGCTAGGCTGCAGAGCTCTTATATATGCGATAAAATGCAAGCTGACGATTCTGTTACCTGTATTTGACGAAGCTGTTACTATCCCAATGCCCTGTATAGGGTACTTTTGGTAACGAAATAAAAGGATCGCTATGATCCCGACCTAACTAACTGGCAAAATAATTAAACGAAACTAGCTATGATTAAAAAAGTTTTATTCCTGACTATCCTTTCTCTCGGACTTGGAATTAGCTATTCCAATGCACAAACAGCAAGCACAAGCGACAATTTGGTTGTGCAGCCGGTCGCAGACAGAAATGTGATATATAACCTCACCGACAACGGGGTTGAAAAACCAATCATCTGGGGGCTGGATTTAGCATGGCTTGATGAAGCCAATATCATTCGGGGAAGCCGTTTTATGGGGACAGACATCGTTGATGTGGTGCGTTCGTCATTTATGCCAACAGATACAATCATTGATGGGGCGTTGACAGGTACAGCGCTTACAAATACCAACAAGAGGATCGATATTATTAATACATGGCTCGATCCTAAAACGGAAGTGGTGCTCAACTCTGATCATCCTTCAATCGCTGCAATGTTTAGTCCCTCAAATCCGAATCAGGCAGCAAACTGGACTCAGCTACTCGATGTAACCAGAGCGATGCACGTAGCCGCCGGACGAACAGTAATTACGGTATCGCCATTCAATGAGCCTGACTATTCAGCAACAGGACAGGGGACAATAGATAACTTCTATAATATCATTCTTGAATTGAAGAAAAATGACAATTTCAAAGATATTCGTATCTCCGGTGGTAATACGTTGAATGACGATGTCGCTTTGGAATGGTATAACTATTTGGATCCGGCCGGATTGGACGAAGGTAATACGCATCAGCTTGCAGGCGATTTTGATCATTATGCTGCATTCTTTCAGGCCGTCAGAGCTAACGGTGATCATGCAACTGCTGATGAGTTGCACAACGTAATGGAAGCCATGGTTGGTGTTGAATATGGTATGCAAACCGGTATATGGTGGGGCTGGGCCGAGTATGCCCGCGGGGAGTTTTGTAAAGCCAGCAGAACTGGTGGCGAGCGCTTAGCTTATGCTGAAAACCGCCCTAAGTGGTCGGCAGCATCCGTTTATCGGGCTCCGGACGGAAAAGTGCAGGCTTTTGGAGGAGCTTCGGAAAGACAAGCGAATACATCTTCATATAATTTCATTTCAACCGACCGGGTTGTGTATTACGATGGAGTCGGTCCTCAGCGAGTTTTCAACCTGGAAATACCAGGCGGTACCGGATATCAGGTTAATCAGCCGAATGCCGAAAGAGTAATCAACATCACTTGGGGGGAGGATATTCAGCCAGAGATTAATGGCCGATATATCCTGGTGAATAAAGCCACCGGGAAGGTTGCAGAAGTGGCAGACGGCTCAACACAGGCCGGAGCTAATTTTCAACAAGGAACATACTCGGGGGACACTTATCAACAGTGGAACGTATCCCCGGTCAGTTCCCGAATTGGTGGCGATTTTAGCTACTATTCTATGAAAGCAGCGCACAGCGGCAAATCGCCTGACATTTATAACTGGTCTCTGGATGATGGCGCTAACATCGCTACCTGGGACGACACGAGTGGGGCGAACCAGCAGTGGTACCTGGAATATGCTGGTGATGGTTGGTTTTATATTCGAAGCCGTCATAGTGCTTTGTGCATGGAGGGATCTTCTGGGGATAATATTGTTCAGCGGTTAAAAAACGACAATGATAACTTACTCTGGCGTTTTTTACCGGTTGATGCTACAGTTGAGTTTACAGCTCCAGCTGCTCCGACGAATTTAACAGCTACCGCAAATGCAAGCTCTGTAACGCTGGAATGGACAGCCAGTTCGGATACCGATGTGACTGGATATGACATTTTGCGCGCCAATTCATCCGGCGGCGAATACAATACGATTGCCCGGAATGTTGCTGCAACTTCTTGTGTTGATAATACAACGGTAGCTGGTGTGCCGTATTTCTATAAAATCAGGGCAACGGATAAAGCGCTTAACCGCTCCGTTTACTCAGAGGAAGTGTCGGCTACGGCTACCGGTGAAAATGATCTGGTCGAATACCTTACATTCGATGGTGATACCAAGGATAATACGGCTAACCTGAACCATGCCGTTGCTCAGGGAGGCACGTTTGTTACCGGCAAACAGGGGACAGAAGCGTTGTCGCTCAATGGTTCGAGTGATTTTGTTCAGTTACCTGCAGGTATTGCTAATCATTCTGAAATTTCGATTGTAGCATGGGTGAAAAGAAACGGTTATACAGTAGATCGACATATTTTTGAATTTAATTCGGGCAACGACGAATATATGTATTTGTCGGAAGCAACGGGAGGGCAAATGCAATTGGTAATCAAGTATAATGGAGTAGAGCAAACATTGAGTGCTCCGGTATTGCCTGTTTCTGAGTGGGCCCACCTGGTTGTAACTCTAGGAGATAATGGCGCATCAATTTACATTGATGGTGCATTGGTTGCCGAGTCAACAGATCTTACCATCAGACCATCTGAATTCAATCCGATAATCAATTACATCGGGGTCAATTCATCTACTAAGAAATTATTTAGTGGAGCAATTGATGATTTCAGAATCTATAACTATCAGTTGTCAGTGACACAAGTCACTGAATTATACAACGATTTGACAACCGACGTATTTGATATGGTTATGGAAGACACCGATTTGTCGGTATGGCCGGTTCCTGCAAATGATAATTTAAATATTAGATATTCGGAATTCAGCAGAAGTGCTAACTCAATACTTCAACTTTTCAATATGAATGGTAGCGTGGTTCTGAATATCGATTTCAAGGCGGGCAATCAAACAACCCTTGATGTGACCTCTTTACCAACAGGAATTTATTTGCTCAGACTTACAACGAGCGAAGGAGTATTAACACGAAAAATCATCATTGAGCATTAGATTAGTTAGTTTTGTAGCAAAGGTCAGTTGGGTGCAAGTTCAATTGACCTTATTTCTCAAAAACTGATTCGTCTTAAAAACAGATATTAAAAATGAATAGACATCTCTTTAGAAGGTTGATGCTGGTAATAATTGGCTTTCTTTCAATAGTATCATGTAAAAATCAAAAAGTAAAAGAAGCTTCGTTTCACGACTGGGCATTAACGCCTCCAATGGGATGGAATAGCTGGGATTGTTTCGGGCCTTCGGTTACCGAGGATGAAGTAAAAGCCAATGCAGATTATATGGCCGCTAACCTGAAGGATTATGGCTGGGAATATATTGTTGTGGATATTCGCTGGTATGTTGATAACCAGACAACGGGGCATTACAATGCTTACGACAATTCAACTTTTATTCTGGATGAATACGGTCGCTACATGCCCTCGCCAGCACGTTTCCCTTCTGCAGCCAATGGTGCCGGGTTCAAACCTTTGGCCGATTATATCCACAGCCTGGGTTTAAAGTTTGGTATTCACATTATGCGTGGAGTTCCGAAAGAAGCTGTTTTCAATAAACTTCCGATTAAAGGAACCAACAAGACAGCTGCCGATATTTACTCCACAGACTCGGAGTGTACCTGGTTACAGGATAACTATACTGTTGTTGCCGGCAAAGAGGGCGCTCAGGAATATTACAACTCATATGCGTCCTGGGGATTGGATTTCGTCAAAGTTGATGATTTGTCGCGTCCTTATCATGCGGATGAAATTGAGATGATCCGCAAGGCGATTGATCAAACCAGGCGTCCAATCGTATTTAGCATGTCACCGGGTGCTACTCCTGTCGAGGAGCATGAACATGCTGCTGCCCATGCCAATATGTGGCGGACTATTGATGATTTCTGGGATAACTGGGCACAACTGAACTATTCATTTGAGAAATGTGCCGAGTGGGCACCTTACATTCAACCCGGAGCCTGGCCTGATGCGGATATGCTTCCCATGGGAAAATTCATTCGTGGCGAACGTGCAACAAATCGCTATACCAAGTTTACAAAGGACGAACAATATACCTTAATGACCTTGTGGACCATGTTTAAGTCGCCGCTAATGTTTGGTGGCAACATGCCGGATAATGATGAGTTTACAAATTCGTTGTTAACCAACCGAGAAGTACTTGATGTGCACGCTAACTCAGTCAATAACAAGGAGTGGTTTAACGAGAATGATCTGATCGGCTGGACGGCTGATGATCCAAAGACCGGTGATAAGTTTGTCGCCGTTTTCAATAGTGCCGGTGATGGTTTTATTACAACAAAAGATTTATTGTACCGAAGCGGTACGGTTTCGCGCCTGACTGATGGGTATGGAGAAGAAATCGATATTGATCTACCAAAAGGAAGTAATCAGTTGTACCTGATTGTGAACGACAGCGGCGACGGGTACACCTATGACCATGCCGACTGGATCAATCCGGTCGTTTACCTTGATAATGGAGATTCAATCAAACTCACCGATTTGGAGTGGGAATCTGCTTCTGCCGGATGGGGCACGGTTACATTGAATAAAAGTATTTCAGGTGGAGACTTGAATGTGAAAGGAAAAATTTATGATCAGGGCATAGGAACCCATTCTCAATCGATTATTTTCTATCGGATTCCGGAGAACAGCGTCCGTTTTAAAGCTTTTGCCGGATTGGACATGGGAGGCACTAGCAATACAGGTGGCGCTACAGTGGAGTTTATGGTTTCAACAGAAGATCCGACTCCTCGAGACGAGGCTCCGGTTCCAATCCCTGTTGATTTAAAAAGCTTAGGTTTAACAGGGGAATGTCGTATTCATGATCTGTGGAAGCATGAAGATTTGGGAACTTTTTCAGGCTCTGAGTTTGCCCCAACGATCAATTATCATGGTGCCGGATTGTATCGCATTTCGCCTGTATCAGAATAGTGAAGGAAAGGGGATACAATATATCAGAATTCGTCACTGGCATAGTAAAAAGCAAGATTTACGGTCATTTGTCGATTTTGTCACCCAAATTTGACGAATCTGTGATAGTGTGAAAAATACCTTTCAATTAATTTTGAAGCATTCATGAAGTGTAAATAAAGACCAAATACAAATGAACAAATCAACGACTAGATTAATAGCAGCAATCGCAAAATGTTTCATGCTCTTTATGGGACTGGTGTCGGTTGTTTCCTGTACAAGTAAACCTCCTCAAACAGAGGCCTACCTTTTTGCCTACTTTATCGGAAATGGGCCTGGCGAGGAAGCCATTCGTTATGCAGTAAGTACGGATGGTTACAACTATCGTGCTTTGAATAATAATCAGCCGATACTGGATTCGAAAAAGATCAGTACTTCGGGCGGTGTGCGCGATCCGCATATCTTGCGTGGTGCCGATGGTAAAACCTTCTATATGGTCGCTACCGATTTGTATGTGCCGGAGCAAGGTTGGAATAATTATGCGATGATTCTGATGAAATCGACTGACCTGATTAACTGGGAAACTTCGGTGATCAATATTCCGGAAACTTATCCGGATGAATTTGCCAATGTAGACCGGGTTTGGGCTCCACAAACAATTTACGATGAAGCAACGGGTAAATACATGGTTTATTTCTCGATGAAAGATAAAGGTGCTCACCCTGATATCATCTATTATGCTTACGCAAATAAAGATTTCACCGGGCTGGAAGCAGCTCCGGAGCAATTGTATTATCCTCCTGTGAAAAGCCATACAAAAGCGTGTATCGACGGTGATATTATCCCATTCAACGGTAAATACTACTTGTTCCATAAAGCCGAAGACGGTGATCCGGGTATTAAATTGGCCATTTCCGATAAATTGACTGAAGGCTATCAATTGGTAAGTGATAAACGTGTCGATTGTCAAACGGTACCTGTTGAAGGAAGCGGCATCTTCAAATTGAATAACTCGGACGACTATATTTTGATGTACGATATGTACACCAGCGGTCGCTACCAGTTTACCAAAAGTTCTGATTTGAGAAACTTTTCAGTAATCGATCAGGAAGTCTCCATGAACTTCCACCCGCGTCACGGAACAGTGATGCCGATTACCATGGAGGAACTGAAGCGCGTAATCGACAAATGGGGAACGATGGATGATCCGTTGGTTGACGTCACTTCCCCAGAGCTGAAGAAGTTGGATGTTGATTTTAACAATGAAGCCAGAACGGTTTATTTGCCGGTAAAAAACGGTGTTGATCTGACTGTTTTCGATCCACAATTCAAATGTATTCCCGGATTCTCAGTGAAGCCGGAAGGTCCGCAGGACTTTACAAAAGGAGCGGTGGACTATACGATCACGCTTGACGGAAAAAGTGATGTGGTTTACAAGGTAACGGCTTCGAACGATCATAACCCGGCTTTGGACGGTTTTTATGCCGATCCGCAAGTTTTATACTCTAATAAAACAGGCAAATATTACATCTACCCAACCTCTGATGGTTTTACAGGTTGGTCTGGCTATTACTTTAAAGTGTTTTCATCGGACAATTTAGTGGATTGGAAAGATGAAGGCAAAATTCTGGATATGAAAGCAGGCGATGTTGCCTGGGCTGACGGTAGTGCATGGGCACCAACCATTGTCGAAAAGAAAGTAGGTGATGATTATAAGTACTACTATTATTTTAGTGGTAACTATGTTGCCGGAGGCGGTAAGCAAATTGGTGTAGCTGTAGCAGATGATCCAACAGGACCATTTGTAGCTGAGAAAGAGCCAATGATTAAAGAATCTCCTGAAGGTTGGGGACAGCAAATTGATCCTTGTGCATTTATCGACCCGGTTTCTGGTAAATCATACATTTATTGGGGGAATGGCTATTTGGCTGCAGCTGAGTTGAATGATGACATGGTTTCTGTAAAATCAAAATCAATCAAGGTTTTAACACCTAAAGGTGGTACTAACGATGATTATGGATTCCGTGAAGGAGTGTATGTTATTTATCGTGACGGTACTTATTACTTTATGTGGTCGGTAGATGATACCGGTTCTCCAAACTATCATGTTGCTTACGGAACTGCCAAATCTCCAATGGGACCAATTAAAGTGGCCAAAAATCCGATCGTAATTCTTCAGGACGCTGCTAATGGCATTTATGGTACAGGACACCATTCTGTTGTTCAGGTTCCCGGAAAAGACGAGTGGTATATCGTGTATCACCGCATCAATGCCAAACACTTGCATGATGGCCCGGGATATCACCGTGAAGTTTGTATCGACAAATTAGAGTTTAATGAAGACGGTACGATTAAGCAAGTAATGCCAACAGTAAAAGGAATCGATCCTGTAAACTAATCTGAAAAATTAGATAGATGAAATTGAAATTATTTGTAACGCTCCTGGCTTGTATTGCCACTGTCGGTTCTATTTATGCGCAGGCAGGCTTTGGCCACGAGGAATTAATAAATAAGGACTGGAAGTTTATACTCCAGGATGTGGAAAATGGCCAGCAAATTGGTCATGACGAAAAAGGTTGGCAATCTATTGAGCTGCCTCACGACTGGAGTGTCAAAGGACAATTGAGTCCGACATTGGCCAGCGCAACAGGCTATCTGCCCGGTGGAATCGGTTGGTATCGAAAACATCTTACAGTTGCCGCAGATAAAAAAGGTGAAAAAGTTTACCTCTATTTCGAAGGTGTATATAACCGTAGCGAGGTTTTTGTAAACGGTGTGTCATTAGGAAAACGCCCCAATGGTTATATCTCTTTTATGTATGACGCAACACCATACATTAAATATGGCGAAGATAACGTAATCGCAGTTCGCGTAGATCATAGCCAATCCGTTGACTCACGTTGGTATACCGGCTCAGGTATCTATCGTGATGTTTGGGCGGTTTACGCTAATCCTGTTCATATCGAAGAGTGGGGCGTTTACGTTTATCCGGAACAACTGAAAAAAGGTTATCAGTTGAATGTTGAAGTAGCTGTTGAAAATGGCTCTGATGAAGCTTCTGCATTAACGGTGAAAAATGAATTGTTAGGCCCGAATGGGAAACTGGTAGCTAAAACTTCCGGTAAATTAAAGGTTGCTGAAGGTCAATCTGATAAACTTCAGGCAACAATGAAAGTTAGTAATCCGGAGCTTTGGTCATTGGATGCACCGAACTTATATACGTTGAAAACTACGGTTTATCAAGGTGGAAAATTAATTGACGAAACAAGCACGAC
>QKCF01000361.1 GCA_003246935.1 Sunxiuqinia sp.
CAAAGTAATCTCTGGCGGTACCGACAACCATAGTATGTTGATCGACCTGCGTACTAAATTCCCTGAACTGACTGGTAAGAAAGCTGAAAATACCTTGGTGTTGGCTGATATCACCATCAACAAAAACATGGTACCTTTCGATAGTCGTTCTCCGTTTACTACTTCAGGTTTGCGCGTAGGTACACCTGCAGTTACAACTCGTGGTTTAAAAGAAGATGCTATGCCGGTAATTGTTGATTTGATCGACGAAGTTTTGTCAAATCCGGATGACGAAGCGGTAATCGCATCAGTTCGCACACGTGTTAACGAAATGATGAAAGGTTTGCCATTGTTCGCTTGGTAATCTTCATCTCGAAAAATATAGCAAGAGGCATCGCGGAAACGGTGCCTCTTTTTTTTTGCATAAAAAAACCGGCGCGTGGCCGGTTTTATATTTTGGTGGTTTTTGTTTATTTGTCTCTTTGCTGTTCGCTTTTCTTTTCTTCTTTCGGTTGTGGGGCAGCCGGTTGTTCATGTGTCCGTGGATCAATTTTATCAAGGAAAAGCTGGGCAATTTTTCCCGAAGGTAAGCTTTCTGAATTGTCTTCAATGTTAGTACAAAGACTCCAGGAATGAACTACCACCAATTGTCGTTCCTTGTTGAATATAAACTTTACGTCCTTCCCGATCTTCGTAGATATTCCATCCAAAACCGAATTCACTTACATAACCGTTATTCAGAGTGTTCTTGGTGAAGAAAAGGTCATAACTCTTATCCGAGAAAAACTCCTTATTCAGAAGTATTTGTCCAAGCTTATTCAAGTCATCAGCAGTCGAAAGATACCCGTATGCCGGAGCTACAAAGCGAGAATCGATCGCCGGAGCATTAACAACCTGTGCTACAAAGTTGCGATAATATGGAGCCGCTCTGTTTTCAGTAATGTAAGTTGGGTTGTCTAATACCGTTTCTGTCAAGCCCAGTGTATCCAACAGCATTTCTTTTACAAGTTTAGTATAGGATTTCTTACAAACCGTTTCCGCTAATATGCCCAATAAGCATGGACCGTAATCATTTACTGCATAGTATTCGTTTGGTGGATAGACCAAGGTGTCATTTTCGGTGGTTTGGATAAAGGCTCTTAAATCGCCCGGGTTTTCTTTGTTCAATAGAAGGTGATCGCTGGTTTCAGGAAAACCTGCCGAATGCGTACCGAGGTTTAATATGCTGAAATCATATTGTTTTGCCGGATAGTTGGGGACGTACTTGCGAAACGAATCCTTGATGTTCAGTTTTCCTTCGTCCTGCAACCGGGCGATCAACATGGCTGCAAACAATTGCGAACTGCGGCCGATACGGTATTTGGTTTCCGGTTTGGCAAACGACTTAAGCTCGCAGTTTGCGTATCCCATACCTTCAGACCAGACTGTTTTCCCGTCAACTGACACAGAAACTGAAGTCCCGTAACTTCCTCCAATTAAAAATACCCGTAATGCTTCACGACCTTTCAGTATTTCATCTTTGTAGTCAGTATTCAGCACAACGCGCGGATCGTGATGTTTTTTGCTGCACGAAGCAAGCGTGAATACGATTAATGCAATGGGGAGAATTTTGTAAATCAATTTAGTTGGCTCTCTGTGAGTTTCTCTTTTCATCGTAGTAGGTTATTGGAGATGATAATGATTTGAAATTTGATTAACGGCTCCGAAAGTACTAAAAATGTGGAGAACAGACGGGGGAGAGTTTCCTAAAAAATGTGAATAGAAGTAGGCAAAATAGTCACTTGAGGGCCACAACTACAACCTTCTACCAAGAATCAAGCAGCCTCTCCTAAAAAAGAAACTCCCCGAAAGTATTGTTGATACCGTTCGGGGAGTTTTATGTGTTGAATCCAGCTCTTCGTCTGACTAATTTTGATTTTACAACGGAATGTTTCCGTGCTTACGCGGAAGGTTCGATTTGCGCTTATTGTGCGTCATATCCAGGGCGCTGATGATCTTCATGCGGGTATCTTTGGGATAAATGATTTCGTCGAGATATCCGAGCGAAGCTGCGCGGTACGGATTGGCAAAGGTGTCGCGGTATCTTTCAACAGCTTCAGCTTTCTCCTCGGCAGTTTTAATATCGCGACGCAAGATGTTGATTGCACCTTCAGGTCCCATTACGGCAATCTCGGCAGTTGGGTAGGCGTAGTTAATATCTGCGCCAATGTGCTTGCTCGACATCACGTCGTATGCACCACCGTATGCTTTACGGGTAATTAAGGTGATTTTAGGTACTGTTGCTTCAGCAAAAGCATATAGCAATTTCGCACCGTGCTTAATGATACCTCCAAATTCCTGTTGTGTTCCAGGCAAGAACCCAGGTACATCGACCAAGGTAACCAGCGGAATGTTAAAGGCATCGCAGAAACGAACAAAACGTGCTGCTTTTGCCGATGAGTTAATATCGAGCACACCGGCGTAGCTTGCCGGCTGGTTGGCCACGATACCCACCGAACGACCGCCAAAACGCGCAAAACCTACGATAATATTGGTTGCATAGTGCGGTTGAACTTCCATGAAATGTTCATCGTCTACAATTTTGTAGATGATGTCTTTCATGTCGTATGGTTTGTTCGGATCAGCAGGAACGATGTCATTTAATTCATCATTTTCCCGGTCGATTGGATCGGTGCAAGGGATCTCTTCTGGTTCTTCCATGTTGTTGAGCGGAATGAAGCTCATCAACTCGCGAACCATCATCAGGGTTTGTTCTTCGTTATCACCTGTAAAATGGGTCACACCACTTTTCGTGCTGTGTGCTACGGCACCACCAAGCTCTTCCTGCGTTACATCTTCGTGTGTAACGGTTCTGATCACATCAGGCCCCGTTACGAACATGTAACTTTTCTCGTTCACCATGAAGATGAAGTCGGTGAGAGCAGGAGAGTAAACGGCTCCACCGGCACAAGGGCCGAGGATAACACTAATTTGCGGAATTACACCGCTCGATAGTACGTTGTTGTAGAAGATGTCGGCATAACCCGCCAGCGATTGTACGCCTTCCTGAATACGGGCACCACCTGAGTCATTCAGACCAATCAATGGTTTACCCATTTTCACAGCCATATTCTGGATTTTTACGATTTTGTCGGCATTTGTGCGGCTCATACTTCCACCAAATACAGTGAAATCCTGAGCGAAAACATACACCAGGCGACCGTTAATCTTTCCGTAGCCGGTAACAACGCCGTCTCCCGGGATTTTATTTTTATCCATGCCAAAATCAGTCGCGCGATGCGTCACCAGTTTGTCTATTTCGTTGAATGTGCCCGGATCGAGCAGATCCAGAATACGTTCGCGAGCTGTTTTTTTACCGGCAGCATGCTGCTTGTCAATTCGCTCCTGACCGCCGCCGATTTCGGCTTGTCTGTTTATTTGTTCAAAGTGCTCAAATTTCGCTTTTAAGTCCATAGTTTTTTCATTTCGTTTCAGACGACAATTAATTCATTCATATCACTCGGTAGACCTGCTTCTGTGAAGCTGAATTAGTCTATCTCAACCAATACCTGGTTGGTGTCAACTGTGTCGCCTGTTTTAATATTTACTTTCTTAATTACACCATCAACAGCTGCTTTGTATTCGCTTTCCATTTTCATAGCCGAAATAATTACAGCTGTTTCTCCTTTTTTGATTGCCTGCCCGACTTCAGCCAAAACTTTGACAATTTTTCCGGGCATTGGAGCTGTAATCTTTTTATCGCTGTGGCTTAATGTAGCTTCACCACGGTTGCGGATGTAGCGTGCTTCGGCATCAATTACCTCCAGATCGTAGGTCTGGTACAGGGTGTAAGCCGTATACGATTTAGGCTTGTTGCTGGGAACTAAGGTGATGTTGTGTGAACGGTTATTTTCCAGAATTGAAAAAGTACCTTCATCATTGTGCATTAAATCAAGTTGATAAACACGGTCGTCAACCTTGATTTCGAGCAAATTTTCGTTCTGATTGAGCACTTTTACTTTTGCAACGCGGTCATTCAGTTTTACATCTATAGGCATAATGAACTGTTTAAAGTCTGTCGAAATTCTTTTGGTATGTATATTTTTTCCAGCGGTTGGCCGTTGGGTTTAACTGCTTGGTTGGGATTACTTTATTCAGGCGGTTCAGGTAATCGATGTAGGTGGCAATAATGACCATATCTTCCTGTACTGTGTCTGCCTGATCCTGACGAAGCAAGTCGTCCCGGTGCTTTTCGATATATGTTGTGTCGTAATTTCCCTTTCTGAAATCTTCCGAATCCATGATTCGTTCCAGGAACTTGATGGACGTTTTTACACCGGTGATTTTGTACTCGTACAAAGCGCGGCGCATACGCTGTATCGCTTCATCTCGATTACTAGCCCAAATGATCAGTTTTGAGATCATTGGGTCGTAGTGAATAGGAATTTCATAACCTTCATAAACATATCCGTCGGTACGAACACCTAAACCCAAGGGCTCTGTAATGTTGTTAATTCGTCCGGCACTCGGCATAAAGTTATTGTCAGAGTCTTCGGCATAAATACGACATTCGATAGCATGTCCTTTCTGAGACAAGTTTTCTTGTTTATATTGAAGCGGATGCCCTTCGGCTACCAGAATTTGCTGTTTTACGAGGTCGACACCGGTTACGCGTTCGGTAATCGGGTGCTCAACCTGCAAGCGGGTGTTCATCTCCAGAAAATAGTAATTCAGCTGATCATCGACCAGAAATTCGATGGTTCCTGCTCCCACATAGTTTACAGCTTGGGCAGCACTCACAGCATCCTTACCCATTTTTGCACGAAGCTCAGCTGTCATCAATGGAGATGGTGTTTCTTCAACCATCTTCTGGTGGCGACGTTGAATCGAACATTCGCGTTCGAACAGATGAATCACGTTTCCGTGTTTGTCTCCCATGACTTGGAACTCAATATGGTGAGGTGAACTCACATATTTTTCAATGTAAACAGCGTCATCGTTAAATGCAGCCAAAGCTTCAGAACGGGCAGCACGAACTGACGAAAGAATTTCAGCCTCGTCTTTCACCAAGCGCATTCCTTTTCCACCACCACCGGCCGATGCTTTTATCATTACTGGCAGACCAATTTCTGCGATAATTTTCAAAGCTTCATCTTCAGATGAAATGGCTTCAGTTGTTCCCGGAACTACAGGAACGCCAGCGGCAATCATAGCCTTTCGGGCCTGTATTTTGTCGCCCATCGCTACGATAACTTCGGGTGAAGGGCCAACAAAAATGATATTGTTTTCATTACAAAGCCGAGCAAATTCAGCATTTTCGGATAAGAAGCCATATCCGGGATGGATAGCATCGGCTTTCGATTTCATTGCAACGTCAATGATTTTGTCTGCTCGCAGGTAACTCTCTTTCGAGGGAGCAGGACCAATATAATACGCTTCATCAGCATAACGCACATGCATTGATGTACGGTCTGCATCAGAAAAAACAGCTACTGTAGCAATATTCATCTCGCGGCAAGTGCGCATGATTCGGATTGCTATCTCGCCCCGGTTCGCAACCAGGATTTTGTTTATTTTCCTCATAATGTGATACAAATAGATAAACGGTCAATTTAAAAGAACGATTAATCCTTTTATAAATCCACAACATTAAACCACGTTTGTCCTAAAATGTTTAAGGAGCCAATTTGCTAGTTACGAAATTTTAAATTGCTTGATATCGACATATCTTGATATGTAGTCGCTTATTTTGTTTAATTAAGTGTATTTATGTATGGTATAAATATAAATTATGCATTACGTAATTATCTCTTATCTGTAATCACAGTTTTATTGAGTATTGCTAAGGGGTTTTGACAGAATGCAGTAGTTTATAATTGTCGAAATGTAAGATTGTAAACAAGGCTTCCAGCCTCTAAAAAATATATTCAGCTTTATGAGTTTGTATTCGGTCGAATAGCGATGGATTGCTATGTAACATATGTTGGAAAACAGCTGTGTGGGGTACAATTTTTATTCAACAACAACCTAATCCGGCAGTAAATCCATCGCAGAAAACAGAAATGATAAAACAGCAAGTGACAGCGCATGGCTATTTCCGTTTTACTGACAGTGGCGGGTGCATCGTTGGACAGATCGATCAGAAAGTATTGAAATCTACTTTGCGAGTTGAATATTTTGTAACCCCCGAGTTTTCCATTCAATATTATGGTTCCCCATATGCGTCAACAGGGAAGTATCAGCGTTTTCGTAAAATAAAGGTTGGCGACAGTAAAAAGCTAAATAAGCATTACATCAGCTTCGAAGGGCAGTTGGATAATCGGATATACAGCTTTGCTGAAGGAGATGATTCCTACCGAATTTATAATCCCAACTTTATTTTTAAAGAGTTTAATTCGAACTTGGTTGATTGATGGGAGTTCAGGCTCGGCTCAACGATTTGTTTGGTATGGAACAGATCGATTTCGGATTTCCAGTACGGCTAGGATTTATCGATCACCAATTTTTTTTGCAACATCTTGGTGACCGAGGCCTAAACCGTATACCTGGTGAAATTTTCCCATTGGTTCACGCTATAACTAAATACAAACGTATTTTTGCCATGAATTATTTAAATCAGATTTTGTGGCATTACAATCCTATTTCCCTCTTTACAAGAAAAATTTGAAATTGGCTTTCCCTGTGATTTTATCTCAGGTAGGGCAGGTAACTGTTTCGCTGGTCGATAATATGATGGTAGGACATGCCGGGACAACAGATTTGGCGGCTGCTTCTTTTTCAAACAGTATTTTTATAATTGGTATGTTGTTGGGGATGGGAATTACGATGGGACTAACCCCTTTGGTTGGGAAATTTTACAGCCAAAAGAACGATACAGAAGTCGCAGCCCTAATGAAGAACGGGTTTGTGTTGCATGGTATAATTGCTATGGTTATCGTTCTCGTTATGTCTGTGGTTGCCCTTTTTTTAGGGAGGATGGGGCAACCCGAAGAAGTAGTGGAACTAGCGTATCCGTATTTTATGGTCTTGGTAACTTCGTTATTGCCTATGCTGTTGTTTTATTCTTTAAAACAATTCCTGGAAGGGATGGGAAATACAAAGGTCGCCATGATGATTACGCTGACTGCGAATCTTGTTAACCTGGTGTTCAATTACCTGCTGATATTTGGGAAGGCCGGGTTTCCTGCAATGGGACTACTTGGCGCAGGTATTTCTACCTTAATAGCGCGGATAATCATGCCGATTTTCATTTTGCTGTATTTGCGTCGACATCAATCCTTTTCAAAATTTATTAGAAATGCGTTGCATATCAAGTTGGATATAGCCAAAATAAAGCAATTGCTGAGTATCGGATTGCCAATCGGTATGCAGATCGTGATTGAAGTGCTGACGTTTAGCGTGGGAGCGGTGATGATGGGCTGGTTGGGGAAAGAGCAGTTAGCAGCCCATCAAATAGCCCTTGGTATGGCTTCGTTTACTTATATGATTAGCCTTGGGGTAGGTGCAGCATCAACAATTTTGGTGAGTCATGAGTTTGGCGTGCATAATTTCGCGCTGATTCGGAAAATGGTAAGCTCAGCTTTGCATCTCATCGTTGTGTTTATGTTTTCGATGGGAGTGGCTTTTATCCTGCTACGGGAACAGTTACCTTGGTTATTCACAAAGGATACTGCAGTGATTCACATTGCAGCAGGCTTACTGATCATTGCAGCATTGTTTCAGGTATTCGATGGAATTCAGGTTGCACTTTTGTCGGTGTTACGAGGATTGTCGGACGTGCGGAAACCGATGTTTCTTGCTTTTTTCTCTTATTCTGTCATTGGATTGCCAATCAGCTATGTCTTTGGATTTATCCTAGGCTTTGGAGCTATCGGAATTTGGATTGGCTTTTTGTTTGGGTTGGCTTCTGCCGCTTGTTTCTTCGCCTATCGTTTGCGGAAGCTCTTATTTTCCGGTAATTGACGACTGTATACAAAAAAAAATCGGGTTACCATCGTCATGATAACCCGTTGTCCATAATTTAGTTTAGTTAGATCAGAAAATAGATATTGGTTTAAAGAGAAAAGGTATCGATAAATGTTTTATTCATAAGGCATTGTTCGTAAATGCTTCGCTAATA
>QKCF01000323.1 GCA_003246935.1 Sunxiuqinia sp.
ATTAATTTCCTAATTCCAATTGATTCTTCACTAAATTATAATATGCGCCGCGTTTAGCCGTCAACTCTTCGTGAGTTCCAAGCTCGACGATTTCACCCCGATCGATCACAACAATCTGATCAGCGTTCTTCACGGTGCTCAACCGGTGAGCAACGACAACAACCGTTTTTCCTTCGTATACCTTATTCAGATTCTCCATGATCACCTTCTCGTTATTGGCATCCAATGCATTGGTTGCTTCATCAAAGAAAAGGTAGTCCGGATTCTTATAAATAACACGAGCTATTAATATCCTTTGCTTCTGCCCTTGACTCAGGCCATGACCATCCTGACCAATCTTCGTATTAAATCCCAATGGCAACCCTTCGATTAAATCCATCAGGTTCGCCATTTTTGCAGCAAACAACAAACGTTCTTTATCGAGTCGCTCAACACCAACAGCAATGTTCGACACAATTGTATCCGAAAAAATAAACCCATCCTGCATCACTGCGCCAACCTTGGTTCGCCACCATTGATGCGAGAAGTTTTGCAAATCGGTTTCCCCCACACGGATCTTTCCGCTTGCCGGCGGGTAAAAGCCAAGCAACAGTTTCACCAAGGTTGTTTTACCACTACCACTGGTTCCGACAATTGCCGTAATCTTCTTTTCGGGAATCGTCAGGTTGATATCCTTTAACACCTTCGGCGAATGCGGCCCTTCATACTGAAACACCAAATTTTCGATATACAGTGTTTTATCCAAAGGCATCGTATTCAAAAGAGGCTTGTCTTTTTCTTCTTCCTCTTTCTTATTGTGAATTTCCCCCAAACGCTCCAAGCTAATCTTCGCCTCCTGCGCCAGGTGCATAAAGTTGATTAATTCACTCAACGGGCTATTCATTTGCCCGATGATAAACTGAACGGCAAGCATCATACCCAGTGTCATTTCACCGTTCAACACAGCCATTGCAGCAACAACGGTAATTAATATGTTTTTGGTCTGATTAACGAATACAGATCCCGCCTGCTGATATTGATCCACAGAGAGATTTTGCACATTCACCCGAAACAGGCGGGCCTGTATACGCTCCCATTCCCAACGCTTTTGTTTTTCGTAGTTGTTCAGCTTGATTTCCTGCATTCCGGTAATCAACTGAATCAACATGCTCTGATTATCTGACATGTGCGAAAACTTCTTATAGTCCAACTCACGACGTTTTCGCATAAACAACCACACCCAAACCACATACACAGCCGAACCTATCAAGAAAATCAACAAAATAATCCAGCTATAAATGGCGAGTACAACCGCAAAGACCGACAAGCTGACAACCGAAAATAACACACCAAGTGTTTGCGTGGTCAGAAAGCGTTCGATGCGACGGTGATCCTGAATACGCTGCATGAGGTCTCCAATCATCTTGGTATCGAAAAAACCAATAGGCAACTTCATCAGCTTAATCAGAAAATCAGATATGATGGAAATATTTATTCGGGTGGAAATATGCAGCAGAATCCATGAGCGAATAAACTCAATGGAAGTTTGGCCGACAAAAAGCACCATTTGTGCAATCAGCACGAGATAAATAAAATTCAGATCCTGGTTATTGATCCCTACATCGACCAAACTCTGCGTCAAAAAAGGAAAAATAAGCTGAATCAAACTCGCGGCTATAAAACCAATAAGCAACTGCTCCATCAACCGACGATGGGGACGCAAATACCGGAACAAAAAGGAAAAACCACCTTTGGGAGGCTTTTCATCTTCGCGCTCGTAAAACGCCGGCGTGGGCTGCAACATCAGGCAAATCCCCTTACTCACACCTTCTTTAGCAGTCGCCAGCCAATGTTGCTTGAACTCCGCATCAGTATACTTCACCAAACCAAAAGCAGGGTCGGCAACATGCATTTTCCCTTTGCGAGCCTCGTACAGTACCACAAAGTGATTCTGATCCCAATGGACAATACATGGTTTGGGCACGTCGTTCACCAACTGCTCATAGCTCACCTTAGTTCCCATCGAGCGCATGCCGATTGCTTCTGCAGCATCGCTAATTCCCAAAAGAGAAACACCTTCGCGTGAAATATGAGACTGGTCCCGGAGATAATCCAAGGGAATGCTTTTGCCGTAGAACTTGGCAATCATGCGCAGGCAAGTTGGCCCGCAGTCCATAGCATCCGGTTGTTTAAAATGAGGAAATCGGGACATAACCACAGAGTTTGCGCAATAAATATATGATGAAATAACTCCGCTTCAGCCACCTCGTCAAACAACTTATCCACAACCGGCCGTTAATAGCCATCTGTTCAATCCTCCACCACAACCCACAAATTCCCCTTGACATTAGTTTACTTCGGTCGAGAACACTCTCCCCTAAACAACAAGTGCAGATCATTACAATCTGCACTTGACCCCTCTCTGTTATCTTGTTCTATTCCGTATAAACCACTTCATTCACCAGCTCCTTGCCGGCGAAGTAGTCGGTTATATTATCAAGTGTCACACCGGCAATATTCATCAAAGCTTCTCGCGTGAAGAAGGCTTGGTGCGAAGTAATAATCACATTATTAAAAGTCAGCAAGCGAGCCAAAGTATCGTCAAACAACACCCGATCCGACAAGTCCTCGAAGAAATATTCACTTTCCTCCTCGTAAACATCCCTTACCCGACTTCAAGCCATCAATCAAGTCTGAAGTACGAATCAGTTTACCACGACCTGTATTAACAATCATCACCCCCTGCTTCATCATCGCAATCGCATCTTTGTCGATCAACCACTTGGTTTCACGGGTTAGCGGGCAATTCAACGAAATGACATCCGACTGCTGCAGCAGCGAATCGAGATCAACGTACTTACAACCAACCGACTTGGCAAACTTGTCGTCCGGATACGGATCGTAAGCCAGCACTTCCATATCGAAGCCCTTCAGAATTTTCACAAGTGCTTTACCGATTTTACCGGTACCGATAACCCCTGCGGTTTTACCCTGCATCGTAAACCCCATCAAACCATTCAAGGTAAAGTTTGCATCGCGCGTACGGAAATAAGCCCTGTGAATTTTCCGGTTCAATGTCATCATCAATGCTACCGTGTGCTCTGCGATTGCATTCGGCGAGTAAGCCGGCACACGAACAATGCGCAATTTACCTTTCGCATGCTTCAGATCGACATTATTAAAACCCGAGCAGCGCAAAGCCACTAGCTTCACCCCAAATTCGGATAACTGATCAATTACACTTGCTGAAATTATATCATTCACAAACACCACGACGACATCTGCATCCTTAGCCAGGATGCAATTATCGGGTGTGATGTGATATTGAAAATACTTAATTCGATAACCGTGCTGCTCATTCAACTGATTGAACACCTCCCTATCGTACGGCTTTGTGTCAAAAAATGCGATTAATGGTTGTTTTTTCTCTTCTGTCATAATAGTCATATCAAATTTGATGCAACCATTAGAAACAGCATGAAACACCTAAAAGTTCGGCATATACAGAATAAAGTAATCCTGCGAAAACACAGACAATAAGAGCTCTCGAAGAATACACTAAAGCGGCGGTATCAGAGCGGCTCTTTATTTACTGAAAGTAATCGATTTAAGCAAATCAGACCCCGATTTTCACATCATTTCAATAACATATTTTAACGCCGCGAATGCATCCAATTGTTAATAAATTATTATTAAATTTGAAAGCAACCTTAAAAATCAAACCACAATAAAACGTTTTCAAACCAATAAAATCAGCGATTATGAAAGTATATAAGACTGATGAGATCCGGAACATTGCACTAATTGGCAATGCCGGCAGTGGGAAAACCACCCTCGCAGAGGCCATGCTGCTTGAGGGTGGAGTAATTAACCGCAGAGGCGAAGTAACGGCCGGCAATACGGTATCAGACTACCAGCCCATTGAGCAGGACTATGGCAACTCTGTTTTTTCAACTGTACTACACGCTGAATACAACAATAAAAAAATCAACATCATCGACACCCCGGGAATGGATGACTTCCGCGGTGCCGTTGTTAGTGCCCTTCACGTTGTCGGCAGTGCTGTTATCGTTATCAATACACCTCACGGCATTGAGTCGGGAACAGAAGCAGCCTACCGCATTACCGGGAATGCACACAAACCAGTCATTCTTCTGTTCAACCATCTTGACCACGAGAATACCAATTACGAGCAAACACTCGACCAAGCAAAAGCACTTTACGGAAACAAGGTTACCCCGGTACAATATCCGGTGAATGCAGGCCCCGGATTCAACACCATCATCGACGTATTGAAGATGAAGCAATACAAATATTCGCTCGACGGTGGACCGGTTGAAATAACCGACATCCCCGATAGTGAGAAAGAACGAGCCAACGAACTGCACAACGAATTAGTCGAAATGGCTGCAGAAAACGACGAGGGCTTAATGGAACTATACTTCGAAAAAGGAAGCCTAAGCGAAGATGAAATGCGCCAGGGAATTAAGCTCGGTATGATTGAACGCACCCTTTACCCGGTATTTTGCTCGGGAGCAAAACAAGATGTGGGCGTTAGTCGACTAATGGAGTTTATTACCAACATCACACCTTCGCCTGCTGAAGCAGTTGAAGTACCTGAATTAAGTGGAAAACACCCTAAAGTTGATCCTTCGGAGTCACCCTCATTGTTCGTTTTCAAAACAACAATCGAACAACACGTAGGTGAAATCACCTTTTTCAAAGTGATGAGCGGTACCGTAAAAGAAGGGCAAGACCTCACCAACTCGAAATCAGAGAACAAAGAACGCATATCACAAATCTTTGTGAACGCAGGTAAAAACCGCATCAAAGTATCGGAAATGATCGCCGGCGATATTGGCTCCACGGTGAAATTGCGGGAAACAAAAGTCAATCACACGTTGAGCGAAAAGGTAGCTCTTTACCAATTCAAGCCAATAGAATTTCCGTCACCTCGCCACACGGTTGCTCTTTCTGCCGTCAACGAAGCTGATGAAGAAAAAGTAGGAGAAATGTTCGCCAAGATGCACGACGAGGATCCAACATTTGTAGTTGAATATTCAAAAGAACTAAAACAAATGTTGGTCCACTGCCAAGGTGAATACCACCAAAACGTACTAAACTGGTACTATAAAAATGTTTTCAAAATCGACATTGAATTCAAGGCGCCAAAGATCCCATATCGCGAGACAATTACAAAGTCGGCACAAGCGGACTACCGCCACAAAAAGCAATCAGGTGGTGCCGGCCAATTTGGCGAAGTACATCTGGTTATTGAGCCTTACGAAGAAGGAAGTGAAGCGCGCACTTCATTCAAAATGGGAGATAAAGAACAAAAATTGTCCGTGCGTGACACCCAAGAGCATCCACTCCCATGGGGCGGCAAGCTCATCTTCCACAATTGCATTGTTGGTGGATCGATCGATGCGCGTTTTATGCCAGCAATCCTCAAAGGGATCATGGAAAAAATGGAAGAAGGCCCACTTACAGGTTCGTACGCCCGCGACATCCGCGTTTATGTGTACGATGGAAAGATGCACCCGGTAGACAGTAACGAAATCTCATTCAAACTCGCCGGACGCAATGCATTCTCAATGGCTTTCAAAGACGCTGGCCCTAAAATTTTGGAGCCGATCTACAACCTCGAAGTCATGGTGCCAAGCGAACGCATGGGTGATGTAATGAGTGACTTACAAGGACGACGTGCTTTAATCATGGGCATGGGCAGCGAAAAAGGTTACGAAAAGATCGAAGCCCGCGTGCCACTGAAAGAAATGTTTAAGTATGCCACCGCATTGAGCTCGGTTACCCAAGGACGCGGACGCTTCAACATGAGTTTCAACGGATATGAAAAAGTACCGCAGGAAGTTCAGGACGAACTACTGCACACTTACGCAGCAGAAATGGTAGAAGATTAACTCGAAGATTCATAAAATTAGTTTTTGAAAATGTGACTGTTAACAAAGAGCCCGGATCTTGCGATCCGGGCTCTTACTGCTTTATTTTCTTATAATTTCTATTTCGACCTGAAGAGATGAAAAAAGCCGGCTTTATGCCACTTGCGATCATCGCGCCCTTTCCCTTCTATCGCATAATAATAAACTCCGGGGCTAGCCATGCGTCCTCCAATTCGTCCATCCCACCCCAGATCATCACCATCACTCTCAAAATCACCAAGATTGTTTCGACTGACTGAATACACCTTTTTCCCCCAGCGATTGAAGATCTTGATATCAATGCTTTTCATTGACGTAAAGTAAACAACAAATTTCTCGTTTGTATCGTCACCATTGGGCGTAAAAAAGTTTGGCGCATCAATATAAGAAGTGTCTACCTTGATGTAATAATCAAGATAAACCGTATCGCGACATACCAAATCTGCTGAATTTTTCGTGGCAACCATCTTCACCATATAGTCTCCGGAATTTTCAAAAGTGTAAATCGGATTCTGATCCAATGCTACATCCATTATACTATCCGACACTACCCCCTCAGCAGCCGCTTCAGCCCGGATCTCTGCAATATCACGAAAGAAAAACCACTCGTATTCATCGGCATTTTGCGACTGATTACTAAAACTAACCTCTAAAGGCGCCTCTCCACTTTCCGGACTGGCAGTAAAATCAGCTTTCGGAACAACCGACTCATAATAAACACTAGCCGTTGCCGAACAGCCAAAATCATCGTAAACAGTCAATTCATAAGTTGTATTCGAACTTGGTGGATAATAAATTTTAGGACTCAACAGCGCACTCAACACGTCCGAACCGGCCTCCCATTTAACCTGAACGTTTTTCACCACCGACAAACCGACGCCGGTTGACAAATCAACATACTGCAAACTAGCTTCAGAGATCGATCCTGTCAATTGCAAATAGTCACAAGTCACCTCAGGAATATCAGCACTCACCTCATACCAACTTGTAAAAGCCCAGGCAGTGTAGGTTTCCGTCGCTCCTCCTGAAGTCACATTTACACGATAACAGCCGTTGGCCAATCCCGTAATTGACGATGTTTCAACACCTGATAAATTACCATCGGGGTAAGGCTCAAATGAATCTGTCGTTGAATTATATTTCAGCCACTCAAAATCGGCAGTAGCACCTGTCGAGAATTGTGCTGTCAGACTCCCCGAGGGCACACCTTGCTGCCCGCAGAAAATATAAATCTCATGCTGATCCCCGGAGGAATAGTTAGTAATTGTTTGCCCACTTGCATTTGCTGAGATTTGCGCGCTGGAGTCAGTCGCATAGCCCAATAATAAAATCGCAAAAAGAACTGAAAATAAATACTTCATCTGCAACAGAATCAGGTTTTGTTTTTGGAATCACACAATATTAACGCATAAAATTCATTTATCTTTTGCGAACCATTGAAATTTATTGCTGTTTTTACGCTTTTCATTTCTTGTTGAAAACTATCAGCAAGCTAAACATTGAATACGAAAAATAGGTTTTACTTTTGAGCCACAGATAGAATTTTCCCCCACACGCTATTGCAGCTCTATTTTAAACTGAAGATATTAGCGATAAGAGAAACTCTTATCCTCTAAAGATTTGATTTTGCATGAATTATTTGGACGGATTAAATGATGCCCAACGCCAGGCAGTTGTAAATATAGATGGACCATCACTCGTAATCGCCGGAGCAGGTTCCGGAAAAACCCGTGTATTGACCTTCCGCATAGCACACCTACTTCAAAAAGGTGCTAAACCGGGAAGCATTCTGGCTTTGACATTTACCAATAAAGCGGCCAAGGAGATGAAGGAGAGGATCGCGACAATTGTCGGCCAATCGACCGCAAGATATCTGTGGATGGGAACTTTCCACTCCATTTTTGCGCGCATCCTTCGTACTGAAGCTGAGGTATTAGGATTTCCCTCAAACTTCACCATCTATGATTCAGCCGATTCCAAAAGCTTAATCAAAACTATTTTGAAAAGCATGCAGCTGGATGAAAAAACCTACAAGCCCAACGTCGTGGCAAGTCGGATTTCGTCGGCGAAGAACAGCCTGATCACACCAGCAGCCTATCAGCAAAGTGCGCAAATCATGGAATATGACATGAGTATCCGTATGCCACGCATTGCCGAGATTTATAAAGAATACGACAAACGCTGCAAAATTGCAGGGGCGATGGATTTCGACGATTTGCTGCTAAAAACCAATATTTTGTTCCGCGACCACAAAGACGTTTTGGCCAAATACCAACAAAAATTTGATTACTTGCTGGTTGACGAGTACCAAGACACCAACTTTTCGCAATACCTGATCATCAAAAACCTGGCTGCGCTACACCAAAACCTCTGTGTTGTCGGTGATGATGCACAAAGTATCTACTCATTCCGTGGCGCGCGAATCGAGAATATCCTGAACTTCCAGAAAGACTATCCCAAACATCAGGTTTTCAAACTGGAACAAAACTACCGGTCAACACAGACCATTGTAAATGCAGCCAACAGCGTTATTGCAAAAAACAAGAAACAGCTACAAAAGAATGTGTTCTCGGAAAACCAAGGCGGCAATCGCATCAAGGTATTTTCAGCGCTTACCGACAACGAAGAAGGCTACTTGGTAGCTAACGAAATTAGCGAGACCCGCATGCGAAAGCACTTCCGCTATCAAGATTATGCCATTCTATACAGGACGAATGCGCAGTCGCGTATCTTCGAGGAAGCTTTGCGAAAGAGAAATATCCCTTATAAAATCTACGGTGGCCTTTCATTCTACCAACGAAAGGAAATTAAAGACCTACTGAGTTACTTTCGTTTAGTCATCAATCCAAAGGACAACGAGGCATTGAAACGGGTTATCAATTATCCGGCACGAGGCATTGGAGCAACAACGCTTGCAAAACTTGAACAAGCTGCGGTTTCCGGAGGCGAGTCGATCTATCAAACGATCGAAAAAAGCAGGGAAATCAATGCCGCTGACCTCAACAAAGGAACTTTAGCCAAACTGATCGACTTCTGCGGATTGATCTCGCAATTTCAGGAGAAAACAAAAACAGCTGATGCCTACGAACTTGCCAGCTACATTGCCACACAAACGGGCATCATGAAAGACCTTTACCGCGATCAAACTCCGGAAGGATTAAGCCGTTTTGAGAACATCCAGGAATTGTTGAACGGTATTCAGGAATTCACCATTAACGCCCGGGAAGAAGGCTCACCAAATGCTCTCGAAAACTACATGGAAGATGTAGCGCTACTCACGGATCAGGATAGCGAAAAAGAGGAAGATATGGACAAAGTCACACTCATGACCGTCCACTCATCCAAAGGTCTCGAATTCAAGAATGTATTTATCGTCGGTATGGAAGAAAATCTCTTCCCCTCTGCGCCAATGGGTGGGGGAAATCCGAGCATTGAGTCTTTTGAAGAAGAGCGTCGCCTTTTCTACGTGGCATTAACCAGAGCTGAAGAAAACGCTTATTTAAGTTTTGCCAAACAACGGTACCGTTGGGGGAAACTCGATTTCTGTAACCCCAGCCGATTTATCATGGAAATTGATGGTCGCTATTTGGATATGCCTGAAGAAAATGGCGTGGGCTACGAACGAGATCCGCAAACTTCGGGTGGTTATGCAGGTTTCCGCAAGCCACAACCTCAGGCTCCGGAACCAACACCAGTTAGCGCCAGACCAACAAATGCTGATCCTCAGCTTATGAACAAAAAGCTCATGCAGCTTCGGGAAGCAAAAAAACAAAATCAAAATTTCGACGGAGACGATCCGCGCGACATACAAGCGGGCATGACAGTTGAACACCAGCGCTTTGGAAAAGGCAAAGTCCAGCAGATCGAAGGTGCCTTTCCAAATCTAAAAGCAACAGTTTTCTTTCCGAATGCAGGACAAAAACAACTATTGCTCAAATTCGCCAAACTACGCATCGTCCGATAAATGAAAGCGTTAAGCAAATCAGGATTATCCAAGTTTTAGAAACAAAAGATTTGGCTGTGTTATTATTTCGATTAGCTTTGCAAATAAGAATACACTTCACAACTGATAATCAGAATTATTACCCGATTGACTCAACCCTTTTTAGTTGAATTCAGTTTTTTTTAGAACATTTTTAGATGGATTACAATTCAAATCGAAAGAAAATGCCCCTTCCGGAGTATGGGCGTAATTTACA
>QKCF01000376.1 GCA_003246935.1 Sunxiuqinia sp.
ACCATCAGCAAGTATGGAGAGCCTTCCGTTATTTCTCTTGGCCTCCTTTGTCAGCGGTATGGGAAATGCTTTTCTACAAGCGTCGGTTAATCCTTACATCACCATCCTTGGTCCTATTGAAAGTGCAGCCAAACGAATGAGTTTCATGGGTATTGCCAACAAACTGGCCTGGCCCGTTGCACCGCTGTTCCTGTCGCTGGTCATTGGCAAAAGTGTTGAAAACGTGCAACTAGCTGATATCACACTGCCCTTCTACATTATCATTGGTATTTTCCTATTGCTCGGTGGACTGGCTTATTTAGCACCACTCCCCGAAGTTAAAGCGGCCGGAGAGGATGAAGAAAGCGGCGAAACTTGTGCTTATGCAAAAAATAAGACTTCTATATGGCAATTTCCACACTTGCTCTTAGGAGTACTTGCCTTGTTCCTATATGTTGGAGTTGAAACAATCTCGTTAAGTACGTTGGTCGACTATGCACAAAGTATTAACCTGCCGGGCGCAGAGCTTTATGCATGGATCGCTCCTGTGGGAATGGTTATCGGATACGTGTGCGGAATTATTTTTATCCCCAAATATCTCTCTCAGGCAAAAGCTCTGTTGATCTGCTCAATACTAGCCATCTTCGGTTCAATCATGGTTGTTTTCACGCCCGAAGCCACTTCAATCTGGTTTATTGCCTTTATGGCTGTCGGTTGCTCACTGATGTGGCCTGCCCTTTGGCCATTGGCAATGACTGATTTAGGAAAATTCACAAAAGCCGGATCATCATTGATGGTTATCGCAATCGTTGGCGGGGCGCTTATCCCAACAATTTACGGATTTGCCAAAGATGCAATTGGAGCGCAACAAGCCTATTGGGTTTGCATTCCATGCTTCCTGTACATTTTATACTACGCTTTGAAAGGACACAAAATAAGAAGCTAATCGAAAACAAAAAAACCGGGTGGACGCCCGGTTTTTTTGTTTTATTCTCTATCTATTCTAAAATTGTATAGTTGCATCTGTCTAACTTAAGTCGGAATGCAAATATGATTTGATATTCTCGCGTGTTACAATTTCCAACGGAAACAAATCATTTACCGGTGGTTGCTTCTTAAACAACAAGTAATTCACCAAGTAACTAACCCCTTTGAACGCCTGTTTGCGAGGATTCTGATGAATCAGGAAGTTAATTACGCCTTCGTACATGTAGTAAATATTGTCTTTCAATAAGTCATAACCAACCAACCCGATTTCTTTACGTCCTGTTTTATCCAGCACCGATGCTGTAAGGTGAGTAGCTTTTGAGGTTGGTACGAAAATGCCGTCAACCTTTTCCTTGTTCAGCAGTACTTCCACCTCCCGCACAAAACCGGCATCATTCAGATTGGTAAACTCAAACGACTTTATCGAGAAATCATTTAAATTATTATTCGCAAAATACTCTCTGAAACCACGCTCCTTTTCTTTCACGTGCAACGCATTCTGATTTTCCTCAAAAATGTGCAGTACCAAGAGATTCCCGCTTTTACCTAACTTGTTTGCCAACATTTCAGCACCGACACGACCACTTTGGTATAAGTCCTGCCCGATAAAGCTCAACGGCTCTGCTTCTGTAATATTGGTATTGAATGTGATGTACGGAATTCCTTGTTCCTTCAGTTGCGTAAAGAATTGCAACGACTCCTGGTATTGAATCGGAGCCAGCAAAACACTGTCAGGCTTAAAATCAAGCACCTTTTGAGCGACAAGCTGAAACGATTTTTTGTCGTACAGGTTGAAATAGAAGGTCTCAACACGAACATTGTATTGAGCCCACTCTTCGGTCGCTTTCAGAATTCCCGATCCCGACTGATTCCAGTAATCATCAAGTGCCGGATCCGGAATCATCGCAGCAATCCGAAATACCCGATTAGAGCCTAAAGTACTGGCTATCAAATTCGGTTTGTAGCCCGTCTTCTCCAAAGCTTCCATAACTTTGGCCAAGGCCTTCTCCGAAATTTTACCACGCTTGTGTAAAACCCGGTCGACTGTTGCAACGGAAACACCGGCTAACTCAGCAACATCTTTAATCCGAACGTTTCTGAAATCATTCATAAATCAAATATTCCATTATTAAAGGGAACAAACAAGTTCAAATCAAGCTCGAATATAATATACTTGTTTGCGCACACAAAGATACAATATTATTCATTCAGCCCCATTTAATGAGCAAAAACACAGACCAATTTAACTTATGCCCGATATTATTTAAATTAATGCAATAAAAGAAACAGATTTTTGCCTTTTCTATCACCAATCAGTAAAATTGAGAAACGCAGGTAAAGATCATTTTTTCAGATGTCAAGGCGGCTAATTTTGCGCGCTCTAAAAACAAAAATACTATGATTATAGCATTTGAGACCCGTGATGACGAATTACCGATAATTGAAAAACTAAGGCAAGCCGTTGGACTACCCATAACTTGCTACTCCGACGACCTTTCTCTATCGAACATCGACCTCGTGAATGGAGCAAAAGCCATAAGCATCCTGGGTCATTCAAAGCTTAACATGGAGCTAATGACTGAACTGAAGAAACGCGGAATTCAATACATCTCAACCAGGACTGTTGGGTACAATCACATTGATGTAGCTGCTGCAAACGAATTAGGGATTCGGGTAAGCAACGCTTATTACGATCCCAATGGCGTTGCCGATTATACAGTGATGTTAATGCTGATGTCGCTTCGAAAATATAAACAAGCGATGTGGCGTGCCAATGTGAACGACTACTCACTAAATGGACTGAAGGGTCGGGAAATCCGGAACCTGACAATCGGAATTGTCGGCACCGGAAATATTGGAGTGCAGGTAATCGAAAACTTATCGGGCTTTGGTTGCCGGTTGATTGCATCAAGCAGAAACATCAACGAACGCATCCAATCGAAAGTTGAGTACATGCCTCTTGACCAACTTTATACACAGGCTGATATTATCAGCTATCACCTTCCGCTGTTACCATCAACGAACCGGATGGTGAACAAAGATACTTTAGCACAAATGAAAAACGGCGTTATTCTTATCAACTGCTCCCGGGGCGAATTGATGAAAATAAGCGACGTAATTGACGCCATTGAAAGCCACAAAATAGGTGCCCTCGCCATGGATGTATTTGAAAACGAAACCGGCATCTATCACCAGGACCGCAGAACCGACATCATCAGCAACCGGGATATGGCTTATATCCGCCAGTTCCCGAATGTTATCATGACCCAACACATTGCATTCTACACCGATGCGGCAGTAGAGACAATGGTTGAATGCGGAATTGGCAGCCTGACTGACTTTATCAACACCGGCGAAAGTAATCACGAAATTAAGCTTTGATTGCAAAAGCAAAGTGCAATTTAATGCATCGCTTTTCTCTGTCAGCCATTTAACTATCTTTGCCGCGATTTTAAAATTTCAAGCATGATTTCAGCAGACGGATTAACCGTAGAATTTGGCGGACAAACACTTTTCAAAGACGTTTCATTTGTTGTAAATGATAAAGACCGTATTGCCCTGATGGGGAAAAACGGTGCGGGAAAATCGACCCTATTAAAACTGATGGCCGGGGTGCAAAAACCGACCCGCGGAAAGGTGTCGGCCCCTAAGGATGCCGTGATTGCTTACCTGCCACAGCACCTGATGCACGACAGTGACCGGACTCTTTTTGAAGAGGCATCGCAAGCTTTTGCTGATGTGCTTGATATGCAGAAAAAACTCGATGAGCTAAACCACGAGCTGACGGTCCGTACCGATTATGAATCGGACGAATACAGCCAAATCATCGAGCAAGTATCAGAGCTAAGCGAAAAGCTTTACAGCCAAGGAGAGATTAATTTCGATGCTGAGGTTGAAAAGATTTTACTTGGACTAGGTTTCCTGCGGGAAGATTTTAACCGCCCAAGCAGCGACTTCAGCGGTGGATGGCGCATGCGTATTGAGTTAGCTAAAATCCTGTTGAAGAATCCGGATTTGATTTTGCTGGATGAGCCAACAAACCACCTCGACATCGAGTCGGTGCAGTGGCTGGAAGAGTTCCTGATCAACAATTCGAAGTCGGTAATCGTCATCTCACACGATAAGAAATTCATCGATAATATTACCACCCGCACCATCGAGGTAACGATGGGGCGTATTTACGACTACAAAGTAAACTACAGCAATTACCTGGAGTTGCGCAAAGAACGCCGCGAGCAGCAGCAAAAACAATACGACGAGCAACAAAAGATGATTGCCGAAAACCAGGCGTTTATCGAGCGCTTCAAGGGCACTTACTCGAAAACACTACAGGTACAATCGCGCGTGAAGATGCTCGAAAAGCTGGAACTGGTTGAAGTGGACGAAGTGGATACTTCGCATCTGAAGTTGCGATTTCCGCCATCACCCCGCTCGGGTAGTTACCCGGTAATTGCCGAACAGGTAGCCAAAAGTTACGACGAATACCGCGTGTTCAGCGACGCTAATTTCACAATTCAACGTGGCGAAAAAGTTGCCTTTGTTGGTAAAAACGGTGAAGGTAAATCGACCATGATCCGGGCTATCATGAAAGAGTTGGAACATGAAGGTGAAATCAAGCTGGGACATAATGTTCAGATCGGTTACTTCGCACAGAACGAAGCATCGTTGCTGGATGAAAGCAGAACCGTATTTCAAACCATCGACGATGTAGCTGTTGGTGACATCCGAACCAAGATTAAAGATATTCTGGGCGCATTCATGTTTGGAGGCGAAGATTGGGACAAAAAAGTCGGCGTGCTTTCGGGAGGTGAACGTACCCGTTTGGCCATGATCAAACTATTACTCGAACCAGTGAACCTGCTGATTCTCGATGAGCCGACCAACCACCTAGACATCCGCACCAAGGATATTCTAAAACAAGCCTTGCTGGAGTTCGACGGAACGCTGATCCTTGTTTCGCACGACAGGGATTTCCTCGATGGCATGGTATCGAAAGTTTATGAGTTCGGGAACAAACGCGTGAAAGAACACCTCGAGGGCGTAACCGAATTCCTGGCCCGCAAAAAGATGGAACACCTCAACGAGCTGGAGAAAAAGAACTAAGTTTGTTTGCCACGAACTAAGATATAAAAGGGCGAAACTGTTGTTATCCGGTTTCGCCCTTTTCCCTTTTATATTAACACTGCTCAATCCCCCGAAACCACACTTAACAGGTTACATGAAACATAGCGATGACTTTCCCCTCGAGCACATTCCATACTTTAGCTGCAACGGGAGTGGCGACCAGTTTCACCGGGCATTCCTTTTCTTTAAAGAATAAATCTGCTTCGGTTGACAATTCGATGTACCCAATTTGACCGGTTCCAATAATTAATTCCTGCGCACCTTCTTCATAAATTTGCACTGCTTCTTCTAGTGAAATTTTGTGAGAAGTTCCATACTTGGCCTTCGATAGTTTTTTCTTGCGTTTTTCAACATGTCCGTCCAGTCTGATCAGGATATCATACTCGTAGCGTTTACCACCAACAGTAATCGCGCCGAAACCGGTTTTGTTAATTTGCGGTAACATCTTGCGTCCCTCCTTCCTTTTCCGATTATTATATACGCAGATCATTGAAAATAGGTATGTAGTGATCTTTTATATCGGAGACACGATTGCGACATACTCATTTAACGAATAGCCCCGCGTGAAACAGCCAATGGACGCTCCCCCAGGCCAATTGAAGCCGAAAAATTGCCTTGGGGACGGTTACCCAGACCGATTGGATCAAAAACTTTGCTTCGGGGACGGTTCCCTGTGCCGATTGACGCAAAAAATTTGCCTCGGGGAGGCTTGCCCTTGCCGATGGAATCAAAAACTTTGCCGATGGGCACTTCCCGAAGCCTCGGGGATGGTTCCACCTGCCTCGGGGACACGCCAACCGGTCGATTCAGCGTTCTAACCTACAAAAAACGGTTATCTGTAAACTGAGACAGAACACGGTTTACTGCCTCTTCTTCCACTCCGGATAAGCTTTCAAAACGACCTCGGGCCAGAAACCATACCACTCGTAGCCCACGCGGCGATCAAACGAAATATCACAGAGGTGGTAAACAATCGTTCCATCGATGAGCGACAGGAAGGGCTCTCCTTTTTCCAGATCGTAATAGCGTGCCCAGACTGGTTTTGCAGTTGAATCCGGTACAAACTCACGGTCGAAGTTGATGGTTGTTTCGTGATATGGTCGTTCCTCGATCGGGAAATCGCCATAGCGATATCCTTCAATCTTCGCTTTATTCAGCCAGGCAACTGATGATTCAATGGCTTCAACGATAGCAGAATCGGGCTGCTCAATCCGCATCAGGAACAAAATGATATCGCAGCTTTCGCGTGCCGTAACCGACGGATGCTCGTATTTGCGGCCCTGCACCGGCGCATAGGTATTGAAATCGTGCTGTTGACACCAAGCCGTCTTCTCTCCGTTTATCTCAACCTGGCATTTCAAAATAACCTGTAGTCCTCGCTCGTAAGCCGCCAGCAATTTATCGTGCATTTCAGGTTTTAGCCATCCGTAGTTCGGGTCGTTTGTTTTCACATCCAGCAATAAATACATAATACCCGTCATCACATCGTCGTTAAAAGTGATCACATCGGCATCCCAGCCACGCCATCCTCCTGCTGGGTATTCTGTATTCAAAATATATTGGAAGCCTTTTTCTGCTCCCGCACGATACTTTTCGTCACCGGTCTGACCGTACACTGCGGACAGGTACTCAATCTGCGGAAAGATATTTCGATTATCGAACGTACTTTGCCGGTAATGAACAGAGAGATCACTAATCACCGTGTCAGGATCAAGTTTTGCCAGCCAATCAATATTTTTCGGCCAGCCGCCATCTTCGTTCTGGTAAGCCAAAAGGTTATCGGCAATGCCAACGATATCTATTGTATCGAAGCGTTCGCCCGAACGAATGCGGCTATACAAATTCCAGTGGTGAATACCATCTTCAAACTTCGACAGATCGATGTAAGTATAAGTTTTCGTTTGGGGTTGATGTGTGCAAGCAGCCATTGATGCCAGCACGAAAAATAGGATAATTCGAGTTATTGGTTTCATATTCGGTTGTTAGTTGAATGCAATTCTAAATTTATAGTCAAATTAGCTAATCGTCTAGCTGTTCAAGTACTTGCTTCAAATCATGAATGATATCTTCGGCGTCCTCCAGCCCTACGGAAAGGCGAAAAATTCCTTCCCCGGCAAACGCATTCCATGACTCACGCTGCTCCGCTGTAGCAAATTTGAACGAGGTTTCCTGCAAATCAGCAGAATTAAGGTAAAACACCAAAGAGCGATGATGCCCCAGTGAAACGGCATAGTGAATGACCTGCAATTTCTGAGAAAAATCGACAGCAGCTTTTGCGCCATCTTTCAGCTGAAAGGTGACCATTCCCGAAAAATTCCGCATCTGCTTTTTAGCGAGTTCATGCTGCGGGTGCGATTCCAAACCGGGATAAATAACCCGTAACACCTTCGGATGACTTTTGAGAAAACGAGCAACAGCCATGGCATTGTCAGCATGCACCCTCATTCGAATGGGCAAAGTAGCCATTCCCCGCATAATCAGCCATGCATTAAACGGACTAATAATTCCACCCAAACGGATGGCAGT
>QKCF01000324.1 GCA_003246935.1 Sunxiuqinia sp.
GACAACTTGCGATCCAACTGTAATTCCATGTTACCGGTACCTTTAAATTCTTCGAAGATCACGTCATCCATTTTCGAGCCTGTTTCAGTCAAAGCGGTAGCCAGGATTGTTAATGAACCACCTTCCTCAACGTTACGAGCGGCACCAAAGAAACGCTTTGGTTTGTGAAGCGCGTTTGCATCAACACCACCCGAAAGTACCTTCCCTGATGCAGGAGCAACTGTGTTGTAAGCACGAGCCAAACGAGTAATTGAGTCCAACAGAATCACCACATCGTGACCACACTCAACCAAGCGTTTTGCTTTTTCCAGTACCATACCAGCTACACGTACGTGACGTTCTGCAGGCTCATCGAAAGTTGACGAAATAACCTCCGCATTCACACTGCGAGCCATATCGGTAACCTCTTCCGGACGTTCGTCGATCAACAACACAATCATATATACTTCAGGATGATTCGCGGCAATAGCATTGGCGATTTCCTTCAGCAACATAGTCTTACCTGTCTTCGGTTGCGCAACGATCAAACCACGTTGTCCTTTACCAATTGGCGAGAACAAATCGACCACACGAGTTGAGATATTGTCGTGACCATTTCCGGTAAGGTTGAATTTCTTATTCGGGAACAACGGCGTCAAGTGATCAAACGGTACGCGATCACGAATATAATCAGGCGTACGTCCGTTGATAGAGATAACTTTAATCAGCGGGAAATATTTTTCACCCTCTTTCGGAGGACGAATCGTGCCCGTCACGCTATCACCTGTTTTCAATCCAAACAACTTAATTTGTGATTGCGAAACATAAATATCGTCCGGCGAATTCAAATAATTATAGTCACTTGAACGAAGAAAACCATAACCGTCCGGCATAATTTCCAACACACCTGAATTCGTGATAATTCCCTCAAATTCATATGGTTTTTCTTGTTGTTGTTGATTATGAGTCGGGCCTTGTTTATACTTACCTTGCCCCTGCTGGTTATCCCATTTTTTATTTTTCTGACGGAAATCTTTCTGATCCCGCTGTATCTCTTTTCTTGGCTCTTGCTGGCTAACAGGCTGTTGCTGCTGAGGTTGCGCAGGCACGTTAGCAGGAGCTGTAGCTTGTGGCTGAGCAGGAACTTCCGGCTGAGCAGGAGCTTCTGGTTCTGATTTAATTTCTTCTTTAGGCTCGGGAATTTTGAATTCAAGTTTTTCCGGAGCTTTCACCGGAGCTTCAGTCTTTTGCTCTTCTGGCGTATCTTGTTTATTATCAGAATCTTTAACTCTATTCTTCTTCGCAAAATCAAAAGCAGATGCCGCCTTAATAGCAACTGCGGTACGACGACGACGTTTCGGTTTGTCATCTCCATCCTCCTGGTCATCATCAGCCTCCTCCGATGCCGACTGCTTAACAATATTATCGAAGTTGCTTTTAGGTTTAGCTGATTTATCTTTATTTGATTCGGACTTTTTTTCAGAAGCTATAATAGCCTGAGTATCTAGTATCTTGTAAATAAGATCCTGTTTTTTGTAGGACTCTACTTTTTTGATTTTAAGCTCCTTGGCTATTTCCCTCAAATCAGGAAGCAGCTTTCTGCTTAATTCAATAATATCATACATATTTTGAAAATTAAATTACAACCCAAAAAGATCTGGTGAAGTATATGGTAATAGGATTAAGAATCTTGGATTATTTTTCAACGAAATTCTTGTGCAATTATAATTAATAAGTAAATAAAAGCAAAATAAAAGCATTTTTTTTACAAAATTCTGCCAATTAACAGTCAATTTGAATCATTTTTCAAATCTAAAAATGCACGTTCGTATAGCCAAATTGATACTTCGTCACTCAAAACCGTTACTTCATAAAATTAATCAAAACTTTCGCCCCATACAAATTTAGAATCATTAAATTCGGCGTGTAAACAATACTCTAAGAAGTTGGTTTTAGATAGTACCAAAACATACAGAAATTTAACTAACATAACTCAACCCCAAGATGAGGCAGCTTAAGATAACAAAACAGGTAACGAATAGGGAAACGCTATCTTTGGACAAATACCTCCATGAAATAGGCAAAGTAGAATTACTCAGTGCTGAAAAAGAGGTTGAACTTGCCAAGCGTATTCGTAAGGGTGACCAACAGGCGCTAGAGGAGCTAATTAAAGCCAATTTGCGTTTTGTAGTTTCTGTATCTAAACAATACCAAAATCAAGGCTTAAGTTTACCCGACTTAATCAATGAAGGTAACTTGGGATTGATCAAGGCCGCCCAACGTTTTGATGATACCCGTGGTTTCAAATTTATATCTTATGCTGTTTGGTGGATCCGTCAATCAATTTTACAGGCACTTGCAGAACAAGCACGCATTGTTCGGCTGCCGTTAAACAAAATTGGGAACATCAACAAAATCAACAAGACATTTTCGAAACTGGAACAAGAATTTCAAAGGGAACCGACCCCTGATGAAGTTGCTCAAATCCTTGAAACTTCGCCAGAGATGGTTGAAGAAGCGCTGAAAGTTTCGAATCACCACATTTCAATGGACGCACCTCTTCGCGATGAAGACGACAATAGTTTGTACGACGTTATGCTCAACGATGAATCGCCCAGCCCGGATAACGGACTGATCACGAATTCGCTGAGAAAAGAAATTGAACGGACGCTATCAACCTTAGGTGAACGTGAATCTGAGATCCTGAAACACTACTTTGGACTGAACGGTTATCGTCAACACACACTGGAAGAAATCGGTGATATTTTCCAGCTAACTCGTGAACGTGTACGTCAAATCAAAGAAAAGTCAATCAAGAAGTTAAAAAACAACTATCGCAACAGGCTTTTGAAAGCGTACCTTGGTCGCTAAAAATGATCTTTTAATAACGAATTCTTTTATTTTTTTTTGATCTATTAAAATTACTTTTGGGTCAAAATCATTTTTATGTCAGAAATTCTAGTAGCTCCCTCAATTCTCTCTGCCGATTTTAACAATCTCGGCAATGATATCCAGATGATAAACAGCAGCGAAGCAAATTATATCCACTGCGACGTGATGGATGGTGTTTTCGTACCTAACATTTCTTTTGGGATACCTATAATTGAGCACGTCAAAAAAATTGCAACAAAACCGCTTGATGTACATCTGATGATCGTTAATCCGGACCAGTACATCGAAAAGTTCAAGAAAGCTGGCGCCTCGATACTGACTGTTCACTACGAAGCTTGTCCTCATCTACACAGAACTGTTAACCAGATAAAACAAGCCGGAATGAAAGCTAGTGTTTGTTTAAACCCACATACACCTGTGCACTTGTTAGAAGACTTCATTTCAGAACTAGATATGGTATTATTAATGTCTGTAAACCCGGGGTTTGGAGGACAGATTTTTATTGAAAATACTTACGAAAAGGTTCGCAAGCTCCGCAAACTAATCGACCAAAAGAATCCATCATGCCTTATCGAGGTTGACGGTGGTGTTAACTATGAAACAGGTGCTAAATTGGTGGAAGCAGGAGCTAATGTATTAGTTGCAGGAAGCTTTGTGTTCGGAGCAGACGATCCGCTTGATACCATCCACAAACTAAAATTAGTGTAAGATATATTGATGATTGCCATCCGTCGGGTGGCAATTTCTTTTTGATGGCAGATTCTTCAATTCACAACCAGTCGTGCAGCCAGCACAATTTCCGCTGTTTTCAGCTACATGATCGTTGCAGGTGAGCTTTTTATACAAGCTACGAGCTGCTTTCGCCAATCGATACAAAGCGGCGACTACAGCTATAGCTACAATGCAATATGTAATTATCTCCTGAATCATTTTCTATATGTAAGAAGCAAATAGCTGTAAAATTTGTTCACACAAAAAATGACGAGCTTACCACTAGGGTTATAAATGCCAATACCCAAGCCAGAACTGTCGTGTAAACCATCGTAAATACGGCCCAAAAAGTTTTCCCTGACTCATTTCGAATTGTAGCGACAACCCCAATACAAGGGAAATAAATCAGTACAAAGATAAGGAAAGCTAATGCAACAGGCACCGTGATGACCTGTTCTCCCTTATGGATGCCTGCGGTATATTTCTCAAGCTTTAACTTTTCACCTAAGCCTACTGCATTGTCATTGTCTACCTGGTACAAGACTCCCAAGGTACTTACAACGATTTCTTTTGCAGGCAAGCCAGCGACCAAAGCAATACTCATTTTCCAATCAAATCCTAAAGGACGCATAACAGGTTCAATAAACTGCCCAATCTGCCCCAAATAAGAGTTCTGTAATCTCAATGATTCCTGCTCGGTTTGGAGTAAATGAATTTGCTGTTCTTTATCGGGAATATTCTCGTTCTCAACCTGTACAATCCGCTGAGCTACCGCTTCCGACTGCTCGGTATGACGAGGGAAATATCCCAAAGCCCAAACAATAACAACACCAATTAAGATAACACCTGCAATTTTGCGCAAATACTGGTAACTCTTATCCCACATATGGACTACGATATTTCGCAATGTAGGAATCCGGTATGGCGGTAACTCCAATACAAAAGGAGTCTCTTTGTTTCGGAAAATCGTTTTATTAAAAATCTGCGCCATCAAAAAGGCAACTAAAATGCCTGCAAAATAAATTCCGCCAAGTACCAGCGCCGGTGAATCTGGGAAAAACGCAGATATAAACAACACATAAACAGGTAATCGGGCACTACACGACATAAACGGAATAATCAGCATCGTCAGTAAACGATCACCGGGATTACGAAGCGTACGCGTTGACATAATTGCCGGAACATTACATCCAAAACCCATAATCATAGGAATAAAAGACCGGCCGTGTAACCCAAAAAAGTGCATTCCCTTATCCATTATAAATGCAGCCCTTGCCATATACCCCGAATCCTCCATCAGCGAAATAAAGAAAAATAAAATGAGGATGTTCGGTAGAAATACCAAGACACTCCCGGTACCGTCAATAATCCCATTTGTCAGCAAATCGCGCAGCATGCCAGCCGGCATCGCATTCCTTACGGTTGCTCCGATCCAACCTACCAGACTTTCAATCCAGCCCATTGGATACGCACCCAACGTGAATGTTGCATAAAAAGTAGCCAAAATCAACGAAATGAAAATTGGCATTCCCAGTAAAGGATGTGTCAGTATCCGGTCAATTTTTTCAGACCGGCTTGCTTCTTTCTTAACCCGGTGCTTAAATGTTTCTTTTAATGCTCCGGCAATAAAACCATATTTTGCATCTGTAATGATGGTCTCACTGTCCTCGTCATACAAAGTCTCAACCCGGGTACATTCTTCCTTTGTAACTTGCTTTATTTCTTCGAAGTTAGCGTATTTCGACAGGTTGAAAAGCGTTTCATTGTCTTTCTCCAGTAACTTTAGCGCGAGAAAGCGCGACGATATTTTATCCGTTATCGGCTTATTCTGTTTCACCTTCTCACGGATACGTTTGAGCGATTTTTCAATCTCACCACCGTAATTAATGTGAATATGCCTAACTATTGGATCTCGGTCTTCATAAACGTCAATCGCTTTTTGAAGGAGGTCGTCAACCCCCTTCCCTTTCGAACTCACCGTTGGTATAAAGGGGATACCTGTAACTTTGGCTAGCTTCTGATAATCGAAGTAACTTTTGTTTCGGATCAACTCATCATACATATTTAAGGCACATATCACCTTAATGTCCATATCAATCAACTGAGTTGTCAGAAACAGATTTCGCTCAAGGTTGGAAGAATCAATTACATTGATAACAATATCAGGAGTTTCTTTCCAGATATACTTTCGAACATAAATTTCTTCCGGTGAATATGCAGTTAAAGAGTAAGTTCCGGGTAGATCAACGAGATTAAATTGGTAGCCATCTTTTTTAAAAGAGGCCAATTTTGCATCAACAGTTACGCCGCTGTAGTTACCGACGTGTTCTTTCGAACCTGAAAGGAAATTGAAAAGTGTCGTCTTACCACAATTGGGATTACCGACCAAAGCGACATTGATAACCTTTCCTTTCTCACTAGCCGATCTTTTTAATTTCTCAAGATCAATAACTCCCTCATAACCAATCAAATTATCAGCACTAACCTCACCAATCGACACCACCTCAATCAAGTTGGCTTCCGAACGTCGCAGCGTGATGTTGTAATCCATAATCTTGAACTCAATCGGGCCTTTAAAGGGTGTGTTTTTTACAACCCGAACTTCCTTTCCCTTCACAAACCCCATTTCTGTGATCCGCTTTCGAAACGAGCCGTGTCCAAGTACTTTGGTTATGATTACAGTTTCATTATTTCTAACTTCTGAAAGCCTCACCCGTATCTATCCTTGTGCTAATTTGAATTAAATAAAAATAGGATGCAAAGATAATTTAGTTTTTAAAATAACTTTAAAAAAAGGCAAAAAGCCCGTCAGTTATAGCCTTTAGTTTATATTTGTAGCTCATACAGCGAAATATGGAGGAAAATAATAATCTCAAAAAGATACAAGAAGCGATTGAATCGCTGCCCGAAAATTTCAGCATTCTGGAAGAACAGATTGATGTGGATCTTCAGATGGAATATTTTGAATTCACGAAGGATAAAGACAACAATCAGCCAATTGATAACTTTGAAGAGGCCGAACAACTACTATATGATGACAATACTACTGAGACTGAAAAAAAGCAATTATTGGTTCGTTTAGCCGGCCACGATAAAGTCGATGCTTTCCGGATTATTGAACGGTTCAAAGATCAATCGGAGGGAACACTGCGAAATTGGTCTATTTTAGCGCTTCAAGAAAGTCGGATGATTCTTCAAAGTTCCTTGCTCGACGAGCAACAGGTTTTCATATCAACAGGTTTGGGAGGAAAGGGACAAAAGATCCGCTACTTTATTACGCTACTGAATTCGCAAACAGACGTTGAATTCTCAGAAGCGCAAAAGAAAATGATCACAGAAGAATTCGGCTATTTCCTTGAAAAAAGTGAGGGCGAATTGGAAGAAATGGAATTTACCGAAGGGTTCGCCGTTGGACTGTTCCTGTTCCCGTTGAAAAAGAATTTGCAGGACATTTTCAGATCTTTCATCGACGAATGCAACCAATATGGCAGTTTCCTGAAGGAAGATGTAATCATTACCAATGTTAAGCGGTTAACCGTAGACGAGATTAAAGAGTTTTTAAAACAAGAAGATCAGAAAGACCAAGAAGAAGATGAAGAAAAAAATTAATCTGGCATTACAGGTTTTGCCACAAGCAGACAACACAGACACCTATGATCTGGTCGATTGTGCGATCGCCGAGATACAGGCCTCTGGTTTGAAGTATAAAGTTTGCCCTTTTGAAACCGTAATTGAGGGAGAATACGATGAAGTGATGGCTTTAGTGAAGCGCGTTCACAAGGTTTTAGAAAAAAATGGAACAAAAAAATTGATGACTTATATCAAAATACAAACTGTGTTTCAAGAAGATGTAACAATTGAGGACAAAATGCACAAATACGAGTCGTAAAAAATGGCATTTTTTATTTGCAATTGTAAAATCAAAAATACTATATTTGCAACGCGTTAAACAAATGGCTCCGTAGCTTAATGGATAGAGCATCTGACTACGGATCAGAAGGTT
>QKCF01000195.1 GCA_003246935.1 Sunxiuqinia sp.
TGTGCATAAGTCTGAATCCAGCTTGCATAAAAAACCCCGGAAATGAAAAATAACACAAACTAGTGACACAGAGCGAAAAAAACAATGCCAGTAAATATTTGATAACTAACCGAATATTAAAATATTGTTTAAACCCAAAAACAGTTAGATTTGTCAATTTTTGATCTATACTCTTACTAACAAGCAGATTGCTTTCGCCAGACTCACCTAATTCAACAATATTGATTAAATGGTCTTTAAGTTCAGGGAAGTGTTCTGTAACTAACCTAGCTGACTGTAAAGTGCTGAAATGCACTAGCCCTGAATAATACAAGGCTGGTTTAAATATCCGTTTTATAAAAATAGCGATCGCTGTAAGTACAACTGCTATAATAAGCGATATCTTAAGATAGGGTGCAGTATAAAAAAGGTATTCAATGCTGAAAACAACTGTAATTAGTAAAATTAGCACTGTTATTAACAACAATAGTCCCTGCACTAACCGTAAACCCCAATACCTGCTACTGTATCTACTTAGTTTATCAACAACAATTCTAAAGTTGTTAGTCATATTTACGAATTTACTTATTTCCAGAACAAATATAACTCGCAAGATTGTTAATTTCTCTTGAGTAGCTGTTGAAACAAACTCCGAAAATTGTTTCTAAAATATTTCCAGAACATCAATTTAATTTTAACACGAATGAAAACTGAGACTTCAAAATAAAAAAATAAGGAAAGAGCAAATACAAATTCAACAACAATCCATCCTCCTAAACGCCTAATAAAATCAATATTCACAACTAACCAACAATTGTTAATTTCTCACGAAAACAACTGTTGCTCAGCAATAAATACTGTTAATTCAACGTTAACAAAGCACACCTAAAGTTTAGTTACGTTAGGATGCAAGAAAAGAACGAAAATTTTATCCAAGGAATTAACAGCCTATAATCATTAGAATTTATTTACAGAAAGAATAAAAGAATAATAATGGAAATATGGATTATGTGAGGGTTTCCTTTTTGCTGAAAAACGAATTAAATTTGAAACGGATTAACAACGAAAGAGGATGAATGAGAGACTTTCCATACTATTGGTGGAAGATAATGTGTTGAATCAGAGGATTGTAACTTTTAGCTTGAAAAAATATAACCACCTTGTAGAAATAGCAAATAATGGGTTGGAAGCGCTTAATATTTTTAAAGAGAGAAAGTTCGACGTCGTCCTGATGGATATTATGATGCCGGTTATGGATGGATTGGAGGCTACCCTAAAAATTCGTGAATACGAGAAAGAAAACAATATTGTAGATCAAACGCCTATTATTGCGGTAACTGCGAACACCATGGATAACGACCGGGAGAAATGTCTTTCCTACGGGATGAATGAATTTATGGCTAAACCATTTGATGTAAACAAGTTAAATGCTATTTTCTGTAATCTTCGCATTAATACTTACTAACTAATTTTAGAGCCGTTCCGAAATAAATTTATATTTGTTGCTTAAAGCTAAGGACAAGTTATATGACGGAACCAATTGATTTACACCACGACTCGTTTTCTGACAGGGATAGCGAGATTGACAAACGTTTGCGCCCACTGTCTTTTGACGATTTTAAGGGACAACAGCAAATCGTTGAAAATCTTCGTGTTTTCGTGCAAGCAGCAAAGATGCGTGGTGAGGCGTTGGATCATGTTTTATTGTTTGGTCCTCCCGGATTAGGTAAAACCACGTTGTCGAATATTGTAGCAAATGAACTTGGTGTTAGCCTTAAACTTACTTCCGGGCCCGTTTTAGATAAACCAGGAGACTTGGCAGGGCTCTTAACGAACCTTGACGAACGTGATGTTCTCTTCATCGACGAAATACACCGTTTAAGCCCCATTGTTGAAGAATACTTGTATTCAGCCATGGAGGATTATAAAATCGATATAATGATCGATAAGGGCCCTTCAGCACGCTCAATTCAGCTTGAATTAAACCCCTTCACCCTTGTTGGTGCGACGACTCGTTCCGGTTTGCTCACAAGTCCTCTTCGCGCCCCGTTTTGGCATCAAATCACATTTCGAGTACTACGACCTGAAAATATTAACCGGAATCGTTAAACGCTCCGCTTCGATCTTACAAGTGGAGATCGATGAACGTGCTGCCATTGAAATAGCTTCGAGAAGCAGGGGAACGCCGCGTATCGTGAATGCGTTATTGCGTCGTGTACGTGACTTTGCTCAAGTGAAGGGAAATGGTAGGATTGATATGGATATTACGAAATTCTCGCTTGAAGCACTTAACATTGATACGCATGGCTTAGACGAGATGGATAATAAGATCCTTCGTACTATAATTGATAAGTTCAATGGCGGTCCGGTCGGAATTAGCACAATTGCAACTGCAGTAGGTGAAGATCCCGGAACTATAGAAGAAGTTTACGAACCGTTCCTTATTAAGGAAGGCTTTATTAAAAGAACTCCTCGTGGTCGTGAAGTTACCGACTTAGCCTACAAACACTTAGGAGTGTTTAGAGCGAATGGTGATGCTACGTTATTTTAGAAGAGTGCCTAAAGATAACCGATGTGAAAATGACTAGTTCTTCTTTACTAGCTTGAACAAGCTTGGCCAAAGTTTGCCGGTAACATACATTTTCCCGTTCTCTTTATTGAAGGCGATTCCATTCAATACATCGATCGGTTTTTCAGGATTGTACATAACCGACAACAAACCTGAAAAGTCAATCTTCGCAGCAATTTCACCTGTTTTCGGATTTATTTTAACAGCATAGTTGGTTTGCCAAATATTGGCATAAACGTAGCCTTCGTAGTATTCTAGTTCATTCAAATTGCGAACCATGCCGTTGTTATCGTAAACAGTGACTCTTCGCTCAACCTGAAAGGTTTCAGGATTCATAAAGTCCAGATATTCAGAACCATCTGTTTTGATCAAATATTTTCCGTCGTGGGTTAGACCCCAGCCTTCAGCAGTTTCGTAAGTGAAGCTATCAACGCGAGCGAAGCTTTCTAAATCGTATACAAAGCCTTTTTTTGCTTTGTAAGTTATTTGGTAAATTTTATCGTTAACTATAGTGATCCCTTCGCCGAAATATTGATCTTTCATTTTGAATTCCTTCAACACCTTACCGGTATTCAGATCAAATTGGAAAATACCCGATTGCCCGTTTTGCCCGGTGCTTTCGTAAAATTTGTTATTGTGGATCTCTAAGCCTTGTGTGAAATGTTCTGTATTATGCGGATAGGTGTGAACGATGTCATAAGAGTAAAGCTCTGGTGTGATACTTGAAAGAACTTCAAAGTTTTCAAAGCTAACGCCTTCTACTCCATCTGTTTTCGTGGATATCACTTTGAATTGGTGTTTACCCAAGCTAGCAATTGCGCCGCAATCGTAGTTAAATTGTTCGTTTTTCGAAGTGGTTAAAAGCTGGTTGTCCAAGTATAGTTCTGCTTTCTCCAGTTCTCCGTTTTTAGGATCAACTTTAACCTGTACACGGATAGTGTCACCTAACACGAGTTTTCGTTTTTGGGCTTGTATGTCAATTTTTGCAACAGGTTTTCTGGAACGATTGCTGGTGTTACTGCACGACAGGCCGATGATAACCAATAAACAAACACTTACGAGGGCAAATACTTTCAATTTCATCCTTTATCATTTTTTCTTTATCATTTTTTGAGGCTCCGTAAAAATACATAAAAGCATGGTAAACAGAACAGCAGAGATTCATTGTTAGGAAAAGTTAAGATTTTTAGCCTCTTGCATACCCATTTAGTCGACTCTTCGCTCAATATAAATGTTTGGGTTGGAAAGGGCAGCATAACTCTGAATAGCTATCTTTACACAAAATTTCAGCCCCTTGAACTCATTAAAAAAATTAGCAGGCGATACCGCCATTTACGGAGTTAGCAGTATTGTAGGCCGTTTCCTTAACTGGTGGCTTGTACCCTATTACTCAAATGTTTTCCCTCCTTCTGAATACGGTGTTGTCGGTAACTTATACGCCTACATGACCTTTATGCTCGTATTGCTTACCTATGGTATGGAAACCGGCTATTTTCGGTTTGCTTCGAGGGCTGACGATAAAAAGCTGGTGTATTCAAGTTCGCTGATTTCCATGTTTGTCACCTCTGCTAGTTTTTTGCTGGTTGTTTTCACTTTTTCCGACAACATTGCCCATTGGATGGAGTACGGAGACCATCCGGAATACATTAGCTGGATAGCAATGATCATGGCTTTCGATGCGTTTGCTTCAATCCCGTTTGCCAAACTGCGTATAGAATCCCGGCCGATTAAATTCGCCTTTTTGAAGTTGGTGAATATACTTGCCAATATTTTCTTCAATATTTTCTTTATCAGTATCTGTCCGGCTATTTTGAAAGGGAATCCGGAAAGCTTTATCCGCTATGTTTACAGCGAAGATATCGGTGTTGGGTACGTTTTCATTTCAAACCTGATTGCCAGCGCTATTACCTTAGTCATGCTTGTTCCGGACCTGCAGATAAAGCTCCGTTTTAGCAAGCTTTTGCTAAAGGAAATGATTTGGTACTCCTTCCCTATTTTGGTGGTTGGTATCGCTGGTATGGTGAATCAAAATATTGATAAGATTTTAATTCCGAAATTGGTTCCCGACGAGTTAGGACCAATGGAACAAGTGGGGATTTATGCAGCTAACTATAAATTGGCTGTCTTGATGAACATGTTTATTCAGGCGTTCCGGTATGCTTTCGAACCTTTCTTTTTTTCGCAGGTGAAGTCGGAGAACAACAAACGCGGCTATGCACTCATTTTGAAATATTTCGTCATTTTTGGACTGCTTATTTTCCTGGGGATCAGTTTGTTTTTGGATTTGTTCCGTCAACTTGGCATTTTAGGGGAAGGATACTTATCTGGGTTGAAAGTTGTCCCGATTGTGTTGATGGCCAACTTATTTTTGGGGATCTATTATACCCTTTCATTATGGTACAAGTTAACTGATAAAACCCGTTTCGGTGCCTATTTCGCCCTAATTGGAGCAGTATTGAGCTTACTCATCAATATCATTTTTATTCCCAAATATGGTTACATGGCATCTGCTTGGGCTGTGTTAATTTGTTTTGTGGTAATGACAGTTCTCTCCTACTTTGTTGGGCAAAAATATTTTCCTGTAAACTATCCTATTAAGCGAATTGGAATGTATTTTGCTGCTGCTTTAGGTATTTATGCTGTTGCTTATTTCGTTCCTGATATTTCTCAAATGCTGAAATACGCAATCAACTTTGTTTTGTTTGCGGTGTTTGTTTCAGTTGTATTTGTGTTAGAAAATAAGGAATTCCGTAAGTTTCTTCGCTAAAAAAAGACAATTAAATATTTTTATATATTATTTTTGTCAATAGGATCACTCAAAATGACAGGGCATTGTAAGGAAGTTTTAGGTAGAACATTTGATCAATAAGAGAGAAAAGATTTAATACTTACCTGATTGAAGAACTCTGTACGATGGGTTTCCAAAAAAACATTCGGTTCAACCTTGATTGGTGAAAGAGATTTTATTGTGCCAGGTTAACCGCGAAAATCAATATCAACGATAATTTTTAAACTGCTATGGCAGAGGTTAAAAAGAAATTTTTGCATGATGCTGACAACATCGCTTTCGACAAAAAGCATCGTGCTACCATTAAATTCAATATTGCGCGCTACGATGCAGCTGTAGAGCGTGGACGTCAACGTTATTCTGATCTGGATTTAGCTAAAGAGCGTGGTTCTTTTGTAAAACGCACTGTTGTTGAGAATCTGGATAAATACTTGTTGGAGTTTGAAAAGAACATTTCAGGCAGGGGAGCTAATGTTATTTGGGCTGAAGACAGCGCCGAAGCGATCCAATCGATCGTTAAAATATTGAAGGAAAACGATGCCCATCTACTTGTGAAAAGTAAATCGATGACTACGGAAGAAGTCGATTTTAATGAGCATGTAGAAGAAGCTGGTGTCCATTCGTTAGAAACTGATTTAGGTGAATACATTGTACAATTAGCCGGCGAAAAACCTTATCATATTGTCACTCCTTGTATGCATAAATCGAAGGAGGATATCGCTGAGTTATTTCACGAAAAATTTGATACACCGGAAAAGAGTACACCAGAGTTTTTGACTGGTTTTGTTCGCAATAAACTGCGTGAAAATTTTGTGAAAGCCGATGTTGGTGTAACAGGAGCCAATTTTCTAATTGCCGATGTCGGAGGTATTGCATTGACTGAAAATGAAGGAAATGCGATGATGACCTTTTCTTTTCCAAAAGTGCATATCGTCATTGCGGGTATAGAGAAACTGGTACCGAAAATGAATGATTTGGCTTTGATGTGGCCGCTATTGGCAGCACATGGAACCGGTCAGCAAATTACGGTTTATAACTCCATCGTTTCTGGACCACGTCAGCCAGGTGAAAAGGATGGCCCGGAGAAGATGTATGTTATTCTTCTCGACAATAAGAGAACAGAACTGTACAAGCAGAAAGAACAATATTTGGCGCTGAAATGTATTCGTTGCGGTGCTTGTTTAAATGCTTGTCCTATTTATAAAAATATTGGAGGTTATACTTACGCAGCTACTTACAGCGGGCCTATCGGATCGATTATTACTCCGTTCTTCAAAGGTTTTGCCGATTATAATCACTTGAGCTCCGCTTGCAGTGTATGTGGTAAGTGTACCGAAGTTTGCCCTGTAAAAATTCCGCTGCATAATCTTTTGTTATTTAATAGAAGAGATGCGGTAGAACAAGGTAACGGTTCGTTTGTTTGGAATCAGGGAATGAAAGCTTATGAGTTTGCTTTCAGAAAGAGAAGCCGTTTGGATGCAGTTGGCGGAAAAGTGAAAAACGCTTTGGCAGGATTGGGAAAAAATGCTTTGGGTGAGCAAAAACAAACGCCTCATTTTGCCGATCGTTCGTTTAGCCAACAGTGGAAAGCCTTGCATAAAGACCAGAAACAGTAGTGAATTAATTATAGAGTCAGTGACTTCAAAATAGTGATAATATGCTTTCAAATACTTGTAAATACGCCGTTCGTGCACTGATTTACCTTGGTAAATTCGGTGAAGACGGAGAAAAAATTGGTATAAAAAAGATCGCCGGCGATCTTGAAATTCCAACACCATTTTTGGGCAAAATCCTGCAAAATCTGGTAAAACAGAAAATACTTTCTTCAACTAAAGGACCTAACGGCGGATTTGGTCTTGGAAAGGCAGCTGAAGATATTACGCTGTACGATATTGTAAGAACGATCGATGGCGATGATTTTTTCAATAACTGTTTGATTAGTCACGAAACTTGCTCAAGCCACCACGAGCATGGTAAACCTTGTGCGGTTCACAAACAATTTAGTACAGTGCGTAATGAACTCATGGTTTTCTACTCAGAGACAAGTATTGCAAAAATCATTTCGGATATGAAAGGACACGAAGATTTGATCAAAATCTAAGTTGTCAAAGTATTGGTATTAAAGGTTTCAGCCTTAACTTATTTGGCCAATAACAAAGTTGCTTTTCCCTGTGAGGAAAACATACTTTCAAATTGGATGTTAATGTGTTGATTGAATTTTGAAAATGGCTGGAATTTATATTCATATTCCGTTTTGTAAAACGAAGTGTCACTACTGTGACTTTTATAAGTCGACAGACTTTGCATCGCGACCTGACTTTTTATCGGCTTTGAAGCTGGAAATTGAAGCGCGAAAAAGTGAGTTGAACGGCGAAATAATTGAAAGCATATATTTTGGAGGGGGTACACCTTCCGTATTGAAAGCAGCCGAAATCAACCGGATTTTAGAGCAAATTTTTAGTAGTTATACTGTATCGGGTACTGCCGAAATAACGATGGAATGCAATCCTGATGATCTTACTCAGGATTTTTTAATTGCTCTGAAATCAACAGCTGTAAACCGATTAAGTATCGGGACCCAATCCTTCAATAATCAAGATCTGAAAAATATGAACCGCCGTCACAACGGGCAGCAAGCGATTGCTGCAGTTAGGTTGGCGCAGGAAACAGGTTTTTCGAACATCAGTATCGATTTGATTTATGGACTGCCAAGTCAAACCCTTGACGCTTGGCATGAGAATGTTCAACAGGCAATTCAACTGGGAGTACAACATATTTCAGCCTATCATCTTACCTATCACGAAGGCACTGTCTTCTACGATTATCTGAAAACAGGAAAGATTAAAGAGTTGCCCGATGAGTTAAGTTTTGACCAATTCAAGCTGTTGAAAAGCGAGTTGGAAAAGGCAGGATTCGAGCATTACGAGATTTCAAATTTTTCATTACCAGGAGCATATTCCCGCCATAACAGAGCCTATTGGGAGCGTAAAAGTTATCTGGGATTTGGTCCATCTGCACATTCTTTCGATCTGAAAACGCGTCGTTGGAATGTGTCATCGTTGCGCGAATATTTGAAGGCTTTTGAATCAAATTCTACTTACTGGGAAACCGAAATATTAAGTGAACAAGATCAGTATAACGATTACGTAATTACCTCTTTACGAACCCAATGGGGAATTAAAGATATTTATTTGAAAGAAACATTTAGCAGAAAATTCTATACTCATTTTCAATCAGAAATAGAGCCTTTTATCCGATCAGGACATGTTCGTAAAGAAAACGGTGCCTTCCTGTTAAATACGGAAGGTTTATTCATATCGGATAAGATTATGGAACAACTGCTTTATGTTGAAGATTGATAAATAGTGTTAATTGATTTGAACAAAGGCAGAGGCTCCGTTTTAATTACCTATATTTGGAAATTGTAAAATTATAAAGCTGGTCAACGATCAATAAATGATACAGATATGCAGGTGAAAATTATAAATAAGTCACAAAATCCCCTACCATCTTACAGTACTTCATTATCAGCAGGCATGGATTTGCGCGCTAATTTAATTGAGCCGGTGGTTTTGAAACCGCTTCAAAGGGCGTTGGTACCAACAGGGCTGTTTATTGAATTACCCGAAGGATACGAAGCACAAGTTAGGCCACGTAGTGGTTTAGCCTTGAAAAAGGGTATTACAGTACTTAATTCACCTGGAACTATTGATGCTGATTATCGTGGTGAAATTGGCGTTATTTTGATCAATCTTTCACAGGAAGAGTTTACAATTCAACATGGCGAACGAATCTGTCAAATGGTAATTGCAAAGCATGAAACTATCGGTTGGGATGAGGTCGAAATTTTGGAGGAAACTGTACGCGGAGCGGGTGGGTTTGGCCATACTGGTCATCACTAAGTTACTCGGGTTCGTGTAGCAAGAAGAATTAAAAAATAGACTGTTGGTCTAAAGGATATAGAATGAATATTAAACAGTTAGGATATTTTGCATTGCTTGGAGTGGCTCTTTCGGCTTGCGCAACAACAAAACAACAAGTTGAAGTTGCCCCTAAAGAAGTTACAACAAGTAAGGAAACAGTGTTAACCGAAGACCAGGAAAACGAATTTGAATATTTATTTATCGAAGGTCTGAAGCAGAAAAAATTGGGCAATTTGACCAATGCTGTTTCTATTTTCTCGCGTTGTTTGGAAATTGATCCCCAATCGGCAGTTGCCATGTACGAAATGGGGACGCTGCACTATGCGAATAAGGACTTAACCAGTGCTGCGCTATTGCTTGAAAAAGCATGTGCTGTCAATCCTGAAAATAAATGGTATAAGATTTCACTGGCTCAAGTGTATCAGCAACGTCGCCAGTATAATGAGGCTGCTCAGATCTACGAAGACTTGTGTAAAATCGAGCCTGATAATCAGGAATTTTTATATAGTAAAGCGGTTTTATTAGGAATGGCTGAAAAATACGACGAAGCCATTGAAGCTTATAATGAATTGGAAGCTAAGTCTGGATTAAGCGATCAAATTTCAGTAGCAAAACAGGATCTTTACCTGAAGATGGGAAAGCCGGATAAAGCTTTCGCTGAGATTAATCGATTGATTCAGTCGAACCCAAACGAGCCTCAATACTACGGATTGATGGCCGAATTATATCAAAATCAGGGTGACAAGGAAAATGCGCTGAAATATTACAATAAGATACTCGAAATAGCTCCGGAAAATGGCTTTGTTCACTTTTCGTTAGCTGGTTTTTATACAGAACAAGGCGATTTTGATAAGGCATTCTCGGAGATAAAGTTAGCCTTTAAGAGTGATGAACTGGATGCTGACACAAAAATCCAGTATTACATGATGCAAACTGCATCGGCAGATCAATCGGATTGGACTGACGAGCAAATTAGTGAATTGTTGGATATATTACATGAAAAGTATCCGGATGATAACCGCATGTTTGCTATTTATGCGGATCACCTGGTACGACAAAATAAATTGACGGAGGCTCGCGATTATTTGTCTAAGTATTTGGATACAGATAAAAGCAGTTTTGAGATTTGGTGGCAGTATTTGCTGATAAGTAACGATTTGCAAGATTGGCAGAAATTGTATGACGATAGTTCTGAAGCAATTGAATTATTTCCAAATCAGGCTGCATTGTACGCGCTGAATGCGGTTTCAGCCCTTCAACTTGAAAAATATAACGAGGCGCTCAAAATCATAGCAGAGGGTGAAACTTATGCGCAAAGTAATAAGAACTTGATGGTTCAATTGGCTATTTACAAAGCCGAAGCCAACTATAAGTTGAAGCATGTTACTGAAGCGTTGCAGGCTTATGATGATGTTTTAAAGCTAGATCCCCAGAACTTTATGGCGATGAATAACTATGCTTATTATTTATCGGTTGAAGGAGTTGATTTGGAGAAAGCTGAAAAGTTAAGCAGCAAAGTTGTGCAGGAAAATCCTACTAACCCAACCTACCTGGATACGCATGCATGGGTGCTTTTTAAACGAAAAGACTACAGTTTAGCTAAATTTTACATTGAAAGTGCTTTGGACAATGGAGGTGCAGAGAATGCTACCTTGATTGAGCATTATGGCGATATTCTTTACATGTTGGGCGATAAAGCAAAGGCTATGGAAGAATGGCAAAAAGCACAGAGTTTAGGAGACGGATCGTCGGTTTTACAACAAAAAATTAAGGAATCACGCTACATTGAAAGTAAAGAGGAATAGTGAGAAAATCAGTTATCAATACCCAAAACCTGTT
>QKCF01000060.1 GCA_003246935.1 Sunxiuqinia sp.
GACGAGACGCATGAAGTTTGTATGAAGGCAGATGCTGTTCTTTTTGGCGCTATCGGTGACCCTAAATTCGATAACAACCCAAAAGCGCCGGTGCGTCCGGAACAAGGTTTGCTGGCAATGCGTAAAAAATTAGGCTTATATGCTAATATCCGTCCTGTTGAAACTTTCGAATCATTATTGCACAAATCACCACTTCGCCGCGAGTTGGTTGAAGGTGCAAACTTCGTTGCTATCCGCGAATTGACCGGTGGTATTTACTTCGGAGACAAAGGACGTGCAGACAACGGAAATACTGCTTACGACCACTGTGTATACACACGTGAAGAAGTAGAACGCATTCTGAAACTAGCTTACGAATTCGCAGGAAAACGTAACAAGAAATTGACTGTTGTTGATAAAGCAAACGTGTTGGAAAGTTCTCGTCTGTGGCGCGAAGTAGCTCAGGAAATGGCTCCAAACTACCCAGACATCAAAACTGAGTACATGTTCGTTGATAATGCTGCCATGCAAATCATCCAGTGGCCTAAAAACTTCGACGTGATGGTTACTGAAAACATGTTTGGAGATATCCTGACTGACGAAGCCAGTGTAATTACCGGTTCTTTAGGTCTGTTGCCTTCTGCTTCAATGGGTATCCACACTTCGGTATTCGAACCAATTCACGGTTCTTATCCTCAAGCTGCAGGTAAAAACATTGCAAACCCAATTGCAACAATCCTTTCTGCTGCCATGATGTTCGAATATGCTTTCGATCTGATGGAAGAAGGAAAATTAATCCGTGAAGCTGTTGATGCTTCAATGGCTGAAGGTGTTGTTACTGTTGATATCGCTGAAGGTAAATCGTACAGCACATCTGAAGTTGGTGACTGGATTGCAGACTACATTGCAAAGAAATAAGTACTTCCTACAAGATAAAATGAAAGCCGCTCTCCATCAGGAAAGCGGCTTTTATTTTTACCGATTACTTTTCCTCACTTAGCTTACGACCAACCTGATTCAAAATTTCGATACATGGCTCGGGAATTCGCCCTAATCCGTCCGGCCCCACATTAAGCAATAGATTTCCACCATTCGAGTTAATCTCCTTCAACTTAGCAACAACCTCTTCTGCCGACTTCCAATGATTATCGCTGCTCTTATACCCCCACGAATCATTCATGGTATAGCAGGCTTCCCATTTGTAGTCCACCGCTTCGGCCAAGTGTTCCTGTTCAGGTGTTCCAAAATCCTTTTTAAATGTTGCTCTCTTAGCAACCCGATTATTAATAATGATTGATGGCTTCAAACTACGGATATAATTATAAAGATCCGTTCCCAACTCATTGTTCCACCATTCCACCCAATCTCCATCAAACCACAAAATATCTGTATCGTATTTCTCGATTAGTTCCCTTACCTGGTTCCTCATATAGTCTACATACTCATCGCGCCAAGTTGAATCCTTGGGAGCCGGAACACCCTTCTCATAAAGATGAAGTTGAGTTGGATGATGCCAATCAATAATGCTGTAATAAGTACCAAAACGAATTCCGTACTTTTTGCAGGCAGCACTCAACTCAGCCAAAATATCGCGTTTGAAAGGAGTCGATGCCACATCATAGTCCGTGTATTTGCTATCCCACAGACAAAAACCTTCATGATGCTTCGAGGTAACCACCAGGTATTTCATTCCAGCGTCCTTGGCAGTTTTTACAATTAAGTCGGCGTCAAAATCCTTTGGATTGAATGTTTGAGTCAACTTTGAATATTCGGCAGACGGTATTTTAAACATCCCCTGAATCCATTCTGAGTATCCCTCAACCGTATCATTCTTCCATACACCGCCGAGCTCGGAATACAAACCAAAATGAATGAACATTCCAAATTTAGCATCGGTAAACCATTGCATCCGTTTGTCAAACTCGTCCTTTGTTTCGCGTAAATAGTCAAGTGTTTGCTGCGCCTGTGTCGCTAATGAAACCAGCAACATTCCCACTAAAATTAGTTTTCTCATTCTCTTCCTGTTTTATTTTTTCATTACGAACTTTCAAGATGAACAAATCAGTAAGCCTACGCTAAAGAAAACGCCTTCAACTTTAGAAAAACCAAATTTCGTTCGATTTTAGATAAAACTTGACCGTTTTATAATGTGATTTGCGGATTAACTCTCCCAATGTCACATTTTTAAAATGTTAAGTCTATAGATAATTGGGGGCGAGTACTGACAAGATATCTGGTTACTTTTAGTGCATGAAAAAAGCAACATTGCTTCTCTCTCCATCATATACACCTTAGGTTATCTATTCCTATTCATCCTATTTCTGGAAAGTCGTTTCATGGTCGATTTTGACATACAAAAGCAAGAGATTGCCATGTTCATCATGTGCTTATTGAATTTGCTATTCTCTTCTACAAATCCAAATCTCAACTCAGGGAACAAACTATTTTGCCGTTTATCATTGGGATCACGGGGAATAGTTTCTGTCTCTGGTGTTGGGGATGTACCATTTTTTTAAGTGTCAATCTCCCCAATGCTGAGCTCCTTATAGCTTTACAAACAGCGCAATTAAAAGCCATGGAAACGCATTAAAAAATTACGCGTTTTGAAATTGGTATCAGTGACATAAAACCAACATCCTATTAAATGAACTGCTGAATTATTATCCAAGTACGTTTGCCGGGTAAAAGTTCTCAAGAATTGACTTCATAGACTCGGTCCCTTCAACAATCCGTGTTATACGATCCCATAATTCATCAGTCATAAACGGGCGAAGCGGCTGTGCCAAACCCGGAACCCGATCTAAAACCAAACCAATCTGTTTATCCCAAATACTATGATAACGCAGCAAGTCATCTGGATACACACATTTGCGTTCAGTTCCTTCATCCGTTGGCCAAAAAGGTTCAATAATGTTGAGATAGCCGTAATCATCGGTCAATTCTTCGCCTGGTTCTATATCCCGAATGGCTAATTCGAAATCGTAAGGAGTAGCACAACAGTTAGCCTTGAAACTATGATTGACATATCGTCCATGATCCCAACAAAGCACATAATTGCCTTTTGAATTCCGATAAGTATAATTTTCGACAACCGACCTCAAAGCCGGAGCCATCGCTTCGATTTCGTCAAGCATAAACTCCCGATCCAAGGCATCGTGCACCCAAATTATTGTACCCGCCGGAATCAACTTCTTTGCCACTACCCCATATCCAATCTCCTCATTCACAAATCGTAATTCTGTATCCGGATGTATCATACAACTCAATTTTTAGAGCACCTACGAGCTTGTTGGTGCGAAACTAAAATTATCTGATATTTCAATTCAAGATACCACTCGACCCTAAAATATTTTGTGGGAAAAGCGGGAAAGAGGTAGACACACAATTCACTATATACCATCAACTTAGATCAAATATCGGGTTGTAGGCCTAACTCTTACTCAAAGTTTTATCCAACCGTCCGCCCAATGATCACCACTCCCTCATTTGCTCAATTTTGCTTATTTAAGATGTAAAAGTTATCTTAGAAAAAAGAACAAGATGCTGCAATTTGAACATTTTCTCTTTTTTCTACTGGCTTTCCTTTGGATCGTTATCGGAAGCTTTCATGTAGCAAAGTATTTCCAAAAAATCCGGTTGCCATTAATTACCGGGTTCCTGATTTCGGGTGTTATTGCAGGACCATTTTTCCTGGAGTTAGTTTCAGACGAGTCAATCCTGAATCTTCAAATTGTCAATGAGTTTTCACTTTCATACATCGCTTTTGCTGCAGGAGTCGAGCTGTACATCAAAGAAATCAGAAGCAGTCTGAAAAGTATCTTTTGGAACACAATCGGACAATTAGTGTTTACGTTCACCGTGGGGGTATTAGCCATTCTGTTACTAGCCCCGGTAATACCTTTCCTGTCAAACTTATCGCACGCAAATGTTTTAGCCATTGCTATTTTAACAGGAACCATTTTTGTAGCCCGCTCACCATCTTCAGCCATAGCCATTATCAACGAAATGAGGGCAAAAGGACGGTTCACCAGAACAGCCATCAGTGTAACTGTAATTAAAGATGTACTGGTCATCCTACTGTTTGCCATTTGCTTATCTATAGCCAACAACCTTGTAAAAGGAATCGAGTTAAATTATATGCTCCTGGTTGAATTGTTTATCGAGCTTACAGCAACATTTTCAATCGGGATATTGCTATCGAAGGTCATCGGATTTATTTTCTCATTTAAATTACACCAATACATCAAAATTGGAGTTCTGCTAAGCTTTGGCTATTTAATCCATCCGCTGTCGCATTACATTCATCACCTGAGTGAGCTTTATTTACCATTCGAAATATTGATTGAGCCCCTGCTGGTGTGCATAACAATCAGTTTTGTCATCATAAACTACACCAGCCTACGAATTGAGTTTCAGGCCGTGGTTGAAAAAATCGGGCCGGCTATTTATGCCGCATTCTTTACCCTTGCCGGTGCCATGATGTCGCTGGATATTTTAGCTGACACCTGGAAAATTGCACTCATATTCTTCGCTATTCGGTTAATTGGCATGATGGGAGGAGCCTGGCTGGGAAGCACTGTTGCTGGCGACCCCAAAATATTTAAAAGAATTGGCTGGATGCCTTATGTCACCCAAGCGGGGGTCAGTCTGGCTTTGGTTATGGTGGTAGACAACAGCTTTCCGCAATGGGGAGGAGAACTAGCAACAATCATTATCGCAGTTATCATCGTCAATCAACTCGTTGGGCCACCCTTATTTAAGTGGGCAATAAAAAAGGTTGGCGAGAACCGAAACTTAGCGAAAGATCACTACGACCATTCTCACCGCGTGCTGATATTTGGGTATGAGAATCAATCTGTCGCATTATCGCACGAATTATTAAAAAACAACTGGAAGGTTTCAATTGCAACCCGAAAACCACCGCAAGAAGTAGATAAAGTACCCGGCGTAAAAATGTATCATATTGAAGGGCTACAAACAGAAATTCTGGAGAGCTTAAACCTGAAAAACTTCGACACCTTTGTTCTACTACATTCCGACAGGGGCAACTACCGGATTACTGAGTGGATTTACGAAAACATAGGCAAAAAAGTGGTGATTGTTCGCTTGTCAGATCGAAAAAACCTGAAAAAATTCTACGACCTCGGAGCATTGGTCATCGATCCGCAAACAGCCTTTGTTAACCTCCTGCAGCACTTTGTCCGCTCTCCATTGGCAACATCACTATTAATGGGCATGGAGCCGGATAAAGATACGATCGATGTAACCGTTGAGGACGAAAGTTTGTATGGTGTTGCATTGCGCAATCTCCGCTTGCCTGTGGATGTCCTGATTCTCTCCGTAAAACGTAAAGGAAATATCATCATCACACACGGTTATACCCGTTTACTAAAAGGGGACGTTGTAACCGTTGTTGGATCGGTTGAGAGTTTGGAGAAAGTAGCCCTGCAGTTCGAATCGTTCGAACTGGAAAAAGACAAACCCGAAGAAACAGGATTCAATAGACAAAAAAAGCAGAGCTAATGCCCTGCCTGATTCTATCGCATATTCCGTTGTCGTTATTCTAACGGTTAACTTTCACATTTACAGCCATCATGCCTTTAGGCCCGCGTTCCATTTCGTACGAAACAGAATTTCCCTCTGTTATTGGCTCTGTAATATTATTGATGTGAACAAATAAACTCTCACCACTCTGACTATCACGAATGAAACCAAACCCTTTCGTCGAATTGAAGAAAGTAACGATTCCTTTCCGAATCGCATCTTCTGGTTCCATATCCTCTTCTTTAGGCACACCAATTACAATATCTTCCACTTTAATCTCCGTCTTCCGATCCGGATCCGGCGGAGTATCGGTAATCATACCGTTCTCATCGACATAAGCGATCATATCGTCCAAGCTACTTGACTTATCGCCGTCTTTGCGAGCTAAACGTTTAGCTTCTTTTTCTTTGCGTTTTTTTTCTTTCTTGTTTCTTACTTCTTTTTTTTGAAATGATTCTTGTGATCTACCCATAGATAAATTAATCTTTGTTTTTGTGGGTTCTGGCCTCAAACAAGAAGGATGCGGGAAGCAACTTGCATTTGACGTGAGAAAGGCCAATAAAAAACAATTATCAGATGAGACGAACTCATCTTTGTTCTATAAACCCAGATGTTACTAAATAAAATAGATTTAAAAGGAGCAGTCTGTACCATATAAATAAGAAGTATCGGCACAAAGGAAAGCTCAATTCAAATAATTATGCTCTAAATGTAATCAATTTAAACCGACATTCCAACCTAATAAATGCACGCGCCTTCAAGTTTAACACGAAGCACGCCCGATTCATCTCTTAAAAATAGTTCCAATATTCAAAACCTGTTATTTCAGCTTTAACTCACAGCCAACAAAGCGGACATTTATACCAAATAAAAACCGCTCGTTTATTTCATTTTCTAATTTTGCAAGCGTAATTCAGAAACAATGAAAACACCTGCAAAAACGAACGCTTCCCGGATACTTGACAAGCACAAAATAAAGTATGAGCTTTTGGCTTACGAAGTCGACGAATCAGATTTAAGCGCCACAACATTGGCAGACAAACTGGGCCAAAACATAAAGCAAATTTTTAAAACACTGGTATTAAGAGGGACAAACAACGGTATTTTCGTTTGCGTGATTCCCGGCAATGAGGAAGTAGATCTGAAACTTGCAGCAAAAATATCCGGGAACAAAAAAGCGGAAATGATTGCCATGAAAGAATTACTACCAACCACCGGCTATATCAGGGGAGGCTGTACTCCAATTGGTATGAAAAAACAATTCCCGGTATTCATCCACGAAAGCTGCTTGCAATTTGATACAATTTACATTAGCGCAGGAAAAAGAGGTTTACAACTACGGCTATCTCCGTTGGAAGTTATTAGCGTGACCGAAGCAAAAGTTACAGACCTCGTTGTTACCCACCAATAAAATGTATAAAACAGAAACGTTAATGCTATAAAGCTCAACATGAGCAGATTGATATCTCCTCCGTGATCTCCCTGCGGCTAACGCATTGTTAGCTAATCGTTAAATCGGATTACCCGGCTTTTTCGTTAAAACCTGAAGACGTATTTTGTGGTTTATATCAGAGAAAACATTAAACAACAGAACAAACGTCCGATACAAAGGGCTTTAAAAACAATTACACAACTATGTCTCCTATGAAATTTATAACCGAGCCATTCGATCGGTTTTTTAAGCAAGAGAGTTCTTCCAGTATATTACTATTGGCTGTTACCCTCTTTACCTTGGTTTTTGTAAATCTGGGTCTATACGATGAATATTTTACTCTCCTTCATCAAAAACTAACGTTCGGCATTGGTAGTTTTGTCCTATCCAAATCACTTATCCTTTGGATCAATGACGGACTGATGGCAATCTTCTTTTTTGTGATTGGCCTTGAGATAAAAAGAGAAGTGATGATCGGGGAGTTATCGAGTATGCGCAAAGCAAGCTTACCTGTTTTTGCAGCTATTGGCGGAATGATCTTCCCGGTAATCATCTATCTGCTGTTAAACAACTCATCGGAAACACACCAGGGATGGGCAATCCCAATGGCTACCGAACATAGCATTTACCCTGGGAATTATGAAGCTCTTAGGCAAAAGAGTTCCCTATGCGCTGAAAATTTTTCTGACAGCTTTCGCTATTGTAGACGACTTAGGCGCAATCCTTGTCATTGCTATTTTTTACAGTTCACAAATACAGCTCATGTTGATTCTGGGAGCCATCGGGCTTTTCCTGTTCTTACTGGCGTTAACGTATTTCGGCCTTTATAATAAGTATTTCTATTTTCTCGTAGCAATTATCATTTGGGTACTTTTTCTGAAATCAGGAATTCACGCAACACTTGCCGGAGTATTGGTTGCCTTTGCAATCCCAATTCGTAAAAACATCAAGATCACCCACTTCCAGGAAAAGATGAAAGATGCACTGGGGGAATTTAAAGATATGAGCACAAAACTACATTCTAAATACACGCTAACACACGATCAAATCGCAGCTATTGACCAGATGGATGACCTGACGGATCAAATTCAGTCGCCACTGCAGAACTTGGAAAACAAGTTACATGGTTGGGTAGCATTTGTGATTATGCCCATTTTTGCATTCGCTAATGCAGGTGTAAAAATTGATACTGAAAGCTTTGCACATGTTGATCTTTCTCTCATAATTACCGCGAGTCTTATCTTGGGTAACGTTATCGGTATTAGTCTGCTTTCGTTCCTTGCTATTAAATTGAAACTTGCAAGCTTACCCGAAAATACTTCACTTAAACAGCTGGCAATTACAGGACTACTCGGAGGGGTCGGTTTTACAA
>QKCF01000431.1 GCA_003246935.1 Sunxiuqinia sp.
TTTGTTCTGAGCCAAGTTCTTTACCTTCAATGCTCTCCCACAGAAACGAAACGGCATCTGAAGAATTGGCCTCCAAGGTCACCTCACTCGGGAAACAGGCATAATATCGATCCGGAATAACCGCCAACTGAGGTGTTGCAAAATAAACGTAAACAGAATCGTGCAACTCAGGGCAATCACTGATTGTTGTTGTCACCTTATAAAGCCCCTCTTCCGCCACCCGAATTGAAGAAGTCGTTTCTCCGGTAGACCATAAATAGGTATCAAAATAAGGCCCTGCATCCAGTGTCAAGGTGTCTCCAGGACAAAGCAATAAGGTGTCCCCCTCAAAATTGATATTCTCTCCCAAGTCGAGTGTCACGTTCAGGTTGAAACCAACCGGATAACCGAACGATTCATAACTACCAAAACCATATACGTAGGCCAAAAAACCTTCATTTGCATCGGTATTCTTTAAATTGTGTGTACCTGGCGTCAGGCTTATTTGAGCATACGAATAGTCTGTACCTGTAAACTCCGTTGCTGATATCGGACTATTATCCAATAAAAGATTAGGAACCTGAGAGGTCAACGCAACAACATTGATATAGTGATTGGCTATTGTTGCAAGGTTGTATGCTTCAAAGGTTACATTATTCTTTGACTGTACAGAAGAACTCAGGATAATCATCGACGGATCTCCAAGCATGCCATCGACAGATTCAGAAAGACTAAATTGCACAACTAAAATTGGTTTATCTGCTAAAATTCTCGTAGCCTGATCTTTGGTAAGTTCGATTTCCTGAAACTCTCCTTTATCGAGATTTATCGTTCCATAAACGTCGATTCTTACAGTTGTACCATCCTCACTGGCCAGAATCCGGTAACGATCACTCTCCCTGTCTTTCATTGGCACAACGTAATACTCCTTGCCCCAGGAATAAAGAGGCGGCATTTGCTCGTACAAGTGATCCCAAGCCTCAATATTATCTGGTAAACTTGGGACAGATGTTGCCAAATTCCCGGCATATACAGCAATCGGATTGTTTGAACGGATATAAGAACCGGTTAAATCTCCTTGATTAGGCAACACCCGATTCAACGACTGCACCTGGTAACTCTCTCCCTGTTGCAAGGTCACGGTAAAAGGAACTCCGGCCGGTTTCCCGCCCGAAGTTTCTACCGAAGGAATAATCTCCACTTCTGTATTATCCTCAGTTCCAATAAGCAGGAATTCGCTGTTTCTACCATTAAAGTAAGCACCATTTTGCTCACTCACATGCGGTTGGTAACACATGATGTAATACTCGTCTGCGATTGATTCAATCGGATAAATCACAGCAACATCGGACGATTTGTTATCGTAGTTCAACGCATAAACGTTCACCGGATTATCTGCCACCAAATGGATTCCCTTGTTTTCAATCTGCTCTGAGTTGAAAGACTCCAGAGTCGTCCAATCTAAAATAACAGGCACAGAACTATTTGCAGAAACAGAATAGCTACCGACAGGAGTATCATTGGAGCCATAGGTGATTGTAAAAGAAGCATCGTAACTTGAAGTGACCGTAATTCGCAGGGAGTGGTTGGTGTTGTAATTCCTTCCCTCCATAAAGCCAAACCAAAACTCAGTCCCTTCGGTTGAACGGGTACAACCTTCGTGAGTAGCCCAAAGAATACCGGGACACAGGATTCCTAAGCAAAGTGCTAACAAGAGTTTTTTCACGGTAATTCGGATTTTCTGCTTTTAAAACTAACGAAAAACCGCTAATAACATTTTATAATACCTTTTATTTTAAAAACATAGAAGGCCACCCTCGCTCCTATCTGCTACTGAAATACCGACGGAACAAAACCTTTTTTAAATCGCGAAAAATAATTTGATGAGCAATCACTTCAATTTGATTGTAATGCGGAAATTCGTTCGCTGTATGATCAATCTCACGCTGGCTTATATCAACTTGGTAAAGAATCGACATCAATAAGTCAGCATTCGAATTCATCAAGCGGTCGATTTGGCCTACCAGCTGGCCAAGTAACTTTTCATACGCATCATCAATCGATCCCGAATATTCAATTTCGACACCAAACATGCCGAAATCCTTCATGATCTGAGCAATCGTATCGAGTATGATGTCCTCTTTGTTCAGGAAAACATCAACATTTCCGGGCTTAATATTGGGTAGATCTCGCATGAAGTTCCTTTTTCGAGCAAGTTACGTATTTTTTAATCGAAATAAACGCAACGGATTTAACCAGATTAAGTCCTGATAAAACAAGTTTTCTCCTATCAAAAGTCCCGTGCGGTATTTTGTTTCGTCGAAACTTTAGATAAAAAAAGACCGGTTGTACCGGTCTTTCATTCTCTTATCTTTATTTTATTTATCACCACTGTGATGCTTGTGCCTTCCCTCAATATCAGCTTTGGCTCCTGATCCATGCAACTCAATTTCTATATCTTCACCATCTACAGTCAATGTAGCTATATTATCACATATTCCGTCACCATAATCCAGACTTGCTGCAAGTTCTCCGTTTACGGTATACTCAACAATTCCCTGAACAATATTCCGACATTCGCCTGTTTTGATGAGCGGATCGACAATATCCTTTGTCCAAGAATCGCCGGTCGAGCTAACAATACTGCTTGTTCCGGTAGTTTGAATAGTATCATCCTCATGTGCCAAAGGCGTATCTAAACCCGATAACCACTCACGAACATAAGTACTTGACCATTGCAATTCAGTACTATCGGTTAATACAAAGGTTATATCCATTGTATTTGTTGTCATTCGCGAAGTTGAATCACCATTAAAAACCTCAATGCTTGTGCCACTAATTCCAATCGAATCAACCGTACAATCAGAATAAGTTATGGTCCGGGTAGCACCATCGGTTCCACGTGCCGCCGATAACTCAATTGTTACGGTTCCGCTAACCACCGTGCCATGATGAACAACGGTACTATCACCAAATTCGACGGTAATTACAATCGGATAACCTGTGTCTGCCGTATCAATCGTGATAACAGGATCATCCTGATCATTGTAATAGTCGTCATGAAAATGTCTATGACCATCATGCCAATCAAGTGCGCGTAAAAGATGTTCTGATTCCGCAATATAATCAGACTCATAGTTTGCTTCAGCCAATACGCCTTCAATAGTCACGTCACTTGTCGCAACTGTAGCCGATTTCAGAATTGTACTGCTCGCAGTTTCATCTGTCGTAGATAGCTTATCGTTTTTTTGACACGAGTAAGCACCAATAGCCAAAATGGCTATTACTCCTAAAATTCTCATTCTCATCTTTTTTCCATTTAATAAGTTTATACTCGTTTTTCATCAAATATCCATTTGAAAAACCAGTGACCCTACTTCTCTAATATTTTTAATGGAAAGAGCCCAATCAGTTAAAGTGCAGAAACAAGTATCGTTACAGATGATAAACAATAAATCCGCCCTTGAGACCAAGAGCGGATTTATTGTTTTAGGAACTAATATTTCTAGCTAAAATACAGCTTCTACGATCTTCCGGGCGTTGTCTGACATACCCATGGTGTATAAATGCAAACTAGGCACCTTATTTGCCACCAATTCTTTCGACTGATGAATCGCCCACTCTGTTCCCACTAACTTCGCATCGTTGTTGTTTTTACATTTCTTCAGCTCCGTAACCAAATCCTGCGGCAAGTCGATGCTGAAAATTTTTGGCAGAATAGTCATGTGATTGACATTGCTAATCGGCTTAATCCCCGGAATAATCGGAATATTGATACCGGCAGCACGACATTTGTCAACAAAGTCGAAATAGACTTTATTATCGAAGAACATCTGAGTGACAATATATTCAGCCCCTGCGTCAACTTTTTGCTTCAAATAAGTCAAATCAGTGCCGAAATTAGGCGCTTCAAAGTGCTTTTCAGGATAACCTGCTACTCCGATACAGAAATCGAGCGGAGTCGTGTTTTTCAAATCGGGATCCAGATATTTTCCGTGGCGTAAATCCACAATTTGCTTCACCAGTTCATCGGCATTGGCATGTCCGTTTGGATCAGGACGAAAAACTGTATCGCCTTTCAAACCATCTCCACGTAAAGCCAATACGTTTTCAATGCCCATGAAATTCAAATCGATCAACACATGCTCGGTTTCGCTCTTGCTAAAACCACCGCACAAAATATGCGGAACAACTGGGATACCGTATTTGTACTGAATAGCTGCCGCAATAGCTACTGTCCCCGGGCGCTTGCGAACCACCTGCTTATGAATCGATCCATCCGGCATTTCCTTGTAAATCATCTCGTCACGGTGCGTTGTAATGTTGATATACTTCGGATTGTAATCGATTAAACTTTCAATGGTACGGTAAATATTGCCGGTATCATTCCCCTTCAACGGAGGTAGCAATTCGAATGAGAATACCGTTTTATCGCTTTGACTGATGATATCTATAACTTTCATTTTCCGGGTCGAATTTGTCTGATTTCGGTTTATTTAAATATGCTCTCGATTTGTTTCTGTGCTTTTTTACTCTGACGTTGCATTTCGGTTTCAATCGAGTTGTTAAAATGGAAAATCATATCGAGCACAAACATAACTGCTAAACCTAGTAAAAATGCTATAATCGCTTTCTTAGTCGAACTATTCATGATTCTTGTTTTGGGGTTTTCTTCTTAATTTGATTGGTTAGACTCCTTTATAGTTAATGTTTACCGGCAGGAACTGCTCCACTAAATCAACCGATACTCCTTTACGCTTGGCGTAGTCTTCCACCTGATCCTTACTGATCTTCTCGAGGCTAAAATACCGTGATTCAGGGTGAGCAAAGAACTGACCACAAACCGCAGCTGTTGGATACATCGCGTAGTGCTCTGTTAGTTCAATACCGATTTTCTCAGCGCTCAACAGGTTAAACAGGTTCCTCTTTTCCTGGTGTTCCGGACATGCCGGGTATCCCAATGCCGGGCGAATTCCCTGGTAGCGAACTTTCAGTATATCATCCCAACTTAAATCTTCGTTTGGCACATAGCCCCAGTATTCTTTGCGCACTTTAGCATGCAGCAACTCGGCAAATGCTTCCGCCAAACGGTCTGCCAACGCTTCCAGCATAATCGCTTTATAGTCGTCATGATCGGCTTTGTATTGCTCCAACCACTTCTCAATGCCAATACCGGCAGTCACGGCAAATCCGCCGCAATAATCGGTTTTACCAAGCTCTCTAGGCGCTACAAAATCCGACAAACAGAAGTTCGGTGAATCTTCTTTTTTCTTCTCCTGCTGACGCAGGTGATAGAAACGTCCCAATTCATCGCTACAAGCTTCATCATTGTACAGTACAATATCGTCGCCATCAGCTTGAGCAGGCCAGATACCGTACACGCCGTTCGCCTGCAACATCTTCTTCTCGATGATCTCGTCGAGCATCACCTGGGCATCCTCGTACACTTTACGAGCCTGTTCGCCTTGTACTTCATCATCCAGAATCTCGGGGAAGCGTCCTTTCAGCTCCCACACAAAGAAGAAGAAGTTCCAGTCAATATATTTTCGCAGCTCTTCCAGCGGAAAGTCAATCAACTCATGTACACCGGTCTGCTTCGGCTTATAGATCACATCTGCATTCCAATCAGGCGTGAATTTATTGGCACGAGCTTCATCCAGCGTCAGGTATTCCTTCTGTTTTTTCTGTCCGTGGAACTCGCGTATCTGAGCATATTCGTCTTTCAACGATTTCAGGAATTCTTCGTTTTTTGATAGCAAATTAGCCACGACACCCACTGTACGGCTGGCGTCTTTTACATACACCACCGGTTCTGAGTATTGCGGGGCAATCTTCACGGCTGTATGGATTTTCGAGGTGGTTGCACCACCGATCATCAACGGCAATTGGAAGTTTTGGCGCTCCATTTCGGCTGCCACATTCACCATGATTTCCAATGATGGCGTAATCAAACCACTTAATCCGATGATATCTACGTTCTCTTTACGGGCCGTCTCCAGAATCTTTTCAGTTGGAACCATCACTCCGAGGTCGATCACCTCGTAGTTGTTACAACCAAGCACCACGCCTACGATATTTTTACCAATATCGTGCACATCGCCTTTTACGGTAGCCATCAGCACCTTTTTCTGGCTGCTTTGCTGGTTCTTAAATTTCGCTTTATCGGCTTCAATAAAGGGTAGCAGGTGAGCCACTGCTTTTTTCATCACACGAGCCGATTTAATCACCTGTGGCAGGAACATCTTACCCGATCCAAACAAGTCACCCACCACGTTCATTCCGTCCATTAGCGGGCCTTCAATGATGTTCAGTGTTGGGCTGTATAATGGAATCGCTTCATCCAAATCCTGCTCCACGTAATCCGGGATACCCTTCACCAAGGCATGTTCCAAACGTTTTACCAAGGGCAGATCGCGCCACTCATCTTTTTTCACTGTTTTGCCTTCGTCGGCTTTCAGCGTTTGGGCGAATTCCAGCAAACGCTCCGTCGCATCCGGGCGGCGGTTCATCACCAAGTCCTCAATATATTCGAGCAGATCTTTCGGGATCTCGTCGTAAATCTGCAACATACCCGGGTTAACGATACCCATATCCAAACCCGCTTTAATGGCATGAAACAGGAATACCGAGTGAATCGCCTCGCGCACCAGGTTGTTACCGCGGAACGAGAACGACACGTTGCTTACCCCGCCACTGGTCTTAGCGTGTGGCAGGTTTTGCTTGATCCAACGAACAGCTTCAATGAAATCAACCGCATAGTTGTTATGCTCTTCCATACCTGTACCGATGGTCAGGATATTCGGGTCGAAAATGATGTCCTCGGCCGGGAAATTCAGCTTTTCGGTCAGCAATTTATAGGCACGTGTACAAATCTCCACACGACGCTCGTAGTTATCGGCCTGACCTTTTTCGTCGAAGGCCATCACCACCACGGCAGCACCATACAGCTTAATTTTATGGGCATGCTCAAGGAATTGCTCCTCACCTTCTTTCAAGCTGATGGAGTTCACAATGGCTTTCCCCTGCAAACACTTCAAACCGGCCTCGATCACCTCCCATTTGGAGCTGTCAACCATAACGGGAAGCTTGGCAATGTCGGGTTCCGACATCAGCAGGTTCAGGAATGTCACCATTTCTTTCTTGGCATCCAGCATGGCATCATCCAGGTTCACGTCGATCACCTGGGCACCATCCAGCACCTGCTCGCGGGCCACAGCCAGCGCTTCTTCATATTTTTCTTCCCGAATCAGCCGGGCAAACTTGCGCGAACCCGACACGTTACAACGCTCACCAATATTCACAAAATTGGTTTCGGCTGTTATGGTCACCGGTTCCAGTCCGCTGAAACGGGTTAATTCGTCATTCTTTTGTTTTACATGCGGCTCGGCAGCCGCTGCAATACCCGCAAATTTGCGGATATGATCAGGCGTAGTTCCGCAACATCCCCCGATGATATTCACAAAATGGTTATCCAGGAAATCCTTCACCTGAACGGCCATCTCTTCGGGTGTTTCGTCGTACTCGCCAAACTGGTTCGGCAAGCCCGCATTCGGGTAAGCACTGA
>QKCF01000454.1 GCA_003246935.1 Sunxiuqinia sp.
CACCGCAGCTTTGAAAACTTCCTATCAAACCTGCTTTCAGGCTTAATTGCATATTCCTTTATGCCCAAAAAACCAACATTGAAAGTTCAGGAAATCATCGAGACAAATCAAATAGCTAATTTTGCTTAGCTCGAACTCACGTTATTTTAGTAACTCTTTATCGCTTATTGGTTCAGTGCGAGTCGATAATTTGGGAATTAAATGGTTCGTTTCAATATATGCGGCTTCTAAATTCTTTGCGGATAAGTAGTAGCTCTTTATTCGTTCATCATCGTAAAAGTTATCAATCGCAAAATAATTTTTCGTTCCGCTATCATCAATAAATCTGTTGTATGTAAGCTTTTCAAGGTCGCTTTCAAGCAACAGCCGCCTAGCAGAAGTTTCTTCTGCTGATAGCCTCGCTAAAATTGAATTGTAAACCTGTTCTGCTTCGTCCAAATAAAGCTTTATATCGGTTTCTGGTAGAACCGTTTCCGTTTCATCAACATTTGAAATATGGGTTAACGAATTGAATTTCTCTCCGTCCGGGAACTCGTTTCGAAAACGCCCGTAAATCTGTATCGTATTGGTTCGCGGATCGAGGCGCGAATATTTTGCCTCGTTCAGGTCAGTTAAAACCAGAATATCGGGTTTCTTATCCACGTAAAAGTCAACCGCTGAAAAGAACCGGGAGGTAAAGAAATTGTATTTAGCGAGCGGTAAGTGCAAGTTCTCAAAGCTGTTTGTTATTTCCCGCTGTTCGAACTTCAAAACACTTTTAATAGAACAGAATGCTTTGTAATCTTTAATCTTCTGTCTTTCGAGATGATTAATAAGCTTGTTCAATCCGTTGGTTGAGTTTAAAAACACACAAACGCATTCGCTATTTTTCAGCTCATCAAGCTTTTCAATTACCGTTTTATCGTAATAATTGGTAACAATAAGCTGAATTGGCTTTCGGTATTCATAAAGCGGCTTTATTTTCAGTTTGAAAAAATCGTTAGCCTCGAATCCGGGATTTCGTAATTCCAAAGGCGTAGCCGAAACAAAGGCTTTTTGCTGGAACCAAAAGAAATAATCCATAGGTAAAGCAATATTCTCCCTGTAATCAATGTCCTGTGTAATTTTCTCACATTCATCAAATAAGCAGAAATAATCTCCGTAAATGTCCACCCCATTATCTTCTGCAATTCTCCGCACCTTCATAAAGCTTTCAGGGGTACAGAGAATTTTTTTGTATTTAACTTTACCCTGAAAATATTTTAAAACCTTGCTATCAGTTATTTTCTCGTAAACAGGTAGTATATTTTTATTCTTCTCCGCTTTACCCAGAATGACCGGAATATTTGGCTCAATAATAATTGAATGCCTTTCTGCTTCGATTTCACTATGCGTGGCTCCTAGCCCCGGGAGTGTTTTATCAAATATGCAGTTGGTAGGAATAGCATTAAAAGGGTATTTATCTTTCTCCTTTTCATTTTCTCTTTTAAAAACATCTGTAAGGTATTCACCTTTATTTATTTCCAGTTCAACAACTTTCATATCAAGTATTGATTATTTTTAACTTTGAACCTCGTAATTCAGGGATGGGTAAATTTTTCGAAATATTGCTACCTATATAAGCCGGAAACAATTTTTTTACTCATTCTTGAATTACGGGGGTTAAAGCTAAAAATAATCAGTATTCAAATATTACAGAACCAAAGGGGGAACAAATTTTAAAGTAAATGCTCCATTGCTCCTTTTACCTGCTCACTTTCGAAACTATCCAGATAAATTTGAGTTGTACTCAAATCGGAATGTCCTAATGTTTCACTGATTAAAGCAATATCAACACCGGAATTCTTTAAAACCGTGGCGAACGAATGACGGGCTACATAGCTGGAAAGATTAAAATCAATCTCGGCCATTTCTGCAACCCGTTTTAAATCCTTGTTCACCTGAATCAAAATTTTATGAATTCGGTTCTGCTTCTGCATTGGCGTTTTATGCCGTTGAACGTACAAAATTGGAAACAGGTAATCGTTAGCAGTTCTTTTTACATGGTAAACTTTTACTAAATCAATTGCAGCCTGTGAGATTATCAGATTAATCCGCTTTCCGGTCTTTTGCCTGATATATTGCAGCCTGCTACCTGTGATATTCTCAGCCTTTAAATTGGCTATATCGGTGAAATTGATTCCACCACACAAATAACTGAACACGAAAACATCTCTCGAAAAACGAACAGACACACTTTCCGCAGATAAGTCCGTGTCCATGATCTTTAGAACATCCTCTTTACACAAAGCACGTTTCTTCGTTTTAACATCGAATTTACTGACTTTGTAATCATCAAACGGATAGTTTGATTTCTTGGCTGCTTTGGCCTCGATAGCCTTATTATAGGCACTTCTCAGCGTGCGGAACGTGCGACTAATCGTGGTTTCTTTATTGCCTTTTGCCCGCTGCCATTTCTCGTAACGTTCCAACCATCGTACATCAATATCTGCAAACAGGATATTTGTACGTCCTTTGCAAAACTCTTTAATCGAATTATAGGAACAACGATAAACCAGCATGTTGCCAAGCTTATTGGTTTGCTTTAAATGTGCCATAAGCTCCCGGTAAAACTCACCAACGGTCTTTTCTCGAACGTCCGTTTTGTTTGCGTTTAAAAGACTGGTAGGCGTAAAATCGGCCTGACTTGCTTTCAGCTCAATAATCTGCTTTTGCATCTCAGCAACCTTGTCAACCATGATCTTTTGAACAAATTCAGCATTCGGACAAGTGGCCTTTGGCCTCTGCTTTTTGAAGTCCCAATGGTTCTGGTTTACAGAGATACCCAAACTTTGGTACTTTCGCTTACCATTTTTCGAGATTTGAAGCATTAGTGGATTCTCGCCATTTGCCAGTGTTTTAGACTTGTAGAGGACAACTGTAATAGTGGCATTCATGATGTAATTTGGTTTACATCTCGGTTTACATGACCATGTTAAAACCACATAAAATCAGGCTAAAAAAGAAAGTCAGCCAATTACATTAAAAATGTAACCAGCTGACTTTCAGAGCGGGAAACGGGGGTCGAACCCGCGGCCCTTGGCTTGGGAAGCCAATGCTCTACCACTGAGCTACTCCCGCATTTATACTGTCTCTATCAGCAAATCCGGCAACTACCGAACGCCGGCCTCTAGAGCGAACCAAATGTAAGCGAATTTTTAATTCGTTGTTCTTCTTTATAAAAAATCTTAGGTTTTCTGACCGGGATAAAAGCCTAATTTGATTCGCTGAATGAGATTTTCAATCCGCTTAACCCGGGTTTCGGGGCGTTTGGCTTGAATGATGTAATCGACAATTGCCCGTTTATAGGAAAAAGCCAGTGCTTCAAATTTCTCATTCAATTCTGCATCCTCATCCAGCAACCACTGAAAATCATCGGGAATCACGAGTACTTGAGGCTCGAGATTCTGTTCAACCACCATATGCACCTCATCACCTTCCTGTTTCCCAATCTGTTTCAGGATTTCCTTTCGAATGTGAATAGCGTGTTCTCCGCCGCCCACAGGAACAAGACTTCCTGTTTTATGCACGCCATCAATCCAACAATGGACACGCACCGGACCTCCTGTGTTAAATTCTTCACGAACATCATAAGGAAAGCCAACAAAAGTTCCAGGAATACCTCTTGTCCGCGGCATTAAGATCGATGTATATTCGAAGCGTTTTCCCATCGATCTACTCTTTGGATTCCAAAAACCTCAGGTTGCGCATCAAACCAGAGTACTTGGTTCGCTTAACTGCAGATTTCCGGAAGAGCTCAGCAAATTGAGCCTCGTTCATATTTTGCCATTCCTCTCTGCTTAATTCCATCAAGCGAGGATGCGGGTCAAAAGCAGTTTCGCCATGCGGCTCCGCTTTCAGATTCCACGGGCATACATCCTGACAAATATCGCAACCAAACACACGATCGCGGAATTGCCCCCGCAGTTCTTCATCAATCTCTCCTCGCTGTTCAATCGTTTGATAAGAAATACAACGCCGAGCATCAACGACATAAGGCGCCACAATAGCTTTTGTTGGACAAGCATCGATGCAACGCGTGCAGCTACCGCAATGATTGCTTACAATCCGGTCATCGGGTTCCAGCTCCAGATCGACCAGCAACTCGCCGATAAAGAAGAAGCTGCCATGCTCTACCGAAATCAGGTTTGTATTTTTACCAATCCAGCCCAAACCAGCACGTGCCGCCCAGCTTTTATCCAATACCGGGGCCGAATCAACAAAAGCACACGCATTACATGGCGCAATCTCACGGTTAATAAACTCGAGCAACTCCTTCAGTTTATCCTTCAATACAAAATGATAGTCGGTGCCGTAAGCATATTTCGAAATTACAGGCGCATTGGGGTCCTGCTGTTTCTCTCGTGGAAAATAGTTCAACAAAACAGAAATCACGGATTTTGTACCTTCATGCAACAAACGCGGATCTAGTCGTTTATCCTCATTCCTGGCCATATATTCCATTTCGCCATTCATTCCCTTTTCCAGCCATTTTTCCAGCCGCGGTTTCTCATCAGCTAAAAAGTCAGCCTTCGAAATACCACAAGCTAAAAATCCCAATTCTAGGGCCTTTTGTTTTATGCGTTCTTGTTGTTCTCGCTTATCCATCAGGCAACAAGGTATAAAAAAACCCGGATTGTCCGGGTTTGTATCTGAAAGCTTTACAGTGTCTTGGTTAAAAGAACCCCAACTCAAGTCGGGCTTCTTCACTCATCATCGACTTGTCCCATGGTGGTTCAAATGTCAACTCAACCTGTGCGTCTTCTACGCCTTCAGCCGATAAAGCAGCCTGACGGGTATCTTCAACCAACATGTCGGCAACGGGGCAACCAGGAGCTGTCAGAGTCATAACGATATTTGCCTTGTTATCCTCATCAACGTCCACATTATAAACCAAGCCCAAGTCGTATATATTAACCGGAATCTCCGGGTCATAAACATCTTTCAGTTTCTCAATAATCAGATCAATTCTGTTATCCATAGCATCTACCTCCTATTCTGAAATCTTCTTATAAGCAACAGCGTACAACTTAATTTGTTTGATCATCGCCACTAAACCATTAGAGCGAGTTGGCGACAAATGCTGTTTCAAACCAATATCGTCGACAAAGTGTAATTCACTCTCAATAATTTCATCCGGGGTGTGTCCTGAAACAACCCGCAACAAAAGGGCTACCAAGCCTTTCACGATAACGGCATCACTTTCACCTTCAAAATACAATTTGCCATCCTTCATCTCCGGGATCAGCCAGACCCGGCTTTGGCAACCTTTAATCACATACTGGTCGTTTTTCTGTTTAGCGTCCAGTTCGGGCAAGTCGTTACCCAACTCAATCAGGTAACTATATTTGTCCATCCAGTCTTCATAGATCGAAAACTCTTCGTTTATTTCCTGCTGGATTTGGTCAATCGTCATAATTCAAAATTTTTACTACTAATGCGAAGGTAAATGTCGCAAAAATTTCAGGGCAACGAAACTTTCAACCCGAAACGAATACAAGAATTAAAGAAAACTCAAGAAAAGCGCCATATCTTGAATAATTCTAAATTGCAGCCAAGCTCAAATACAGGGACTTATTTTTCTTAATTTTGATAGTGTAGACAACCAAAGATTAACTAATAAATAGGTACAATGAGTTTAAAAGGAACAAAAACCGAACAAAACTTACTCAAAGCTTTTGCCGGTGAATCTCAGGCAAAAAACCGCTACGAGTTTTTTGCAAAACAAGCCCGCAAAGAAGGACTGGAACAAATAGCTGCTCTTTTTGAAGAAACTGCAATCAACGAGCAAGCACACGCTAAACGCTTTTTCCGCTTTTTGGAAGGTGGAATGGTTGAAATTACTGCCTCTTACCCGGCCGGACAAATCGGGACAACACTTGAGAACCTGAAAGCTGCAGCAGACGGTGAAAATGAAGAATGGACCGAACTGTATCCTGAATTTGCCCGCATTGCCGAGGAAGAAGGCTTCAAGCAAATTGCATCCATTTTCAAGACGATTGCTAAAATTGAAAAACACCACGAAGAGCGTTACCGCAAATTATACGACAACCTGGAATCCGGAAAAGTATTTGAACGTGAAGACAAAGTGATCTGGAAGTGCCGTGTTTGCGGATTACTGCACGAATCGGCCCGCCCACCGAAAAAATGCCCGGCTTGCGAACACGAACAAGCCTTTTTCGAAATTGAAGCAACAAACTATTAAGCATAGCGAAACCGGGAACAAAAAGCCCGGTTTCTTTTTTATAATGGTAGCAGAAGATTAGCCATGTATAATTTAAAAGAAGCACTACAAAAGCGACTACCATTTTTGGAACCGGACCTTCTCAACAAAATTGAGAAGAATGCAATGCTCGTGGAATTACCTCAAGGCGAAGCCCTTATCCGAGAAGGCCAATACATCAAATCGTTTCCAATTTTACTCGAAGGAAACATTCGCGTGAGCCGCCACGACAGCGAAGGCCGGGAACTTTTGCTATATTTCCTCAATCCGGGTGAAACATGCAGTATGGCGCTCACTTGCTGCATGGGGCAACAGCAGAGTAACATTCAAGCCATTGCCGAGCAGCCCTCCATCTTGATCCGCATTCCGGTTGAATACCTGGACCGATGGATGAGCCAGTACCCTTCATGGAAAACCTACACTATGTGGGCCTACCGTAAACGATTCGATGAATTACTCGAAACCATCGACGCCATTGCCTTTATGGAACTTGATCAGCGACTGATCCGCTTTCTGACGACACGATTCAAAGCAACCGGAGAAAAACAATTCCACGGCACCCACCAAGATATCGCCCTCAACTTAAACACCTCGCGCGAGGTTATTTCCCGCCTGCTAAAACAAATGGAGCAAAAAGGATTGGTCAAGCTGGCGCGCGGCGAGATCGACTTTTCGGCATTGATTGAGTGACAGCCCTGAAAAAATCGCCAATTTTCAGTCTATGTGACTCAAGTCACTGACAAACTATCCACCTGGTATTTTCTTTGTCAGGAAATTAGAAGTCATGAAACTGAAACAATTCTTATTGAAACATAAATGGAAAGTGGTCGGGATTAGCGTAGGCCTGATCGCCGGATACCTTTACTGGTATTTTATCGGCTGTACATCGGGCACCTGTCCCATCCAGGCCAACTGGCATACCAGCACCCTCTACGGAGGCGTTCTGGGCTATCTAGTGAGCGACTTGAGAAAGAAACCGAAACAAAAGGAGGATAACAATGGAACAGTTTAATCAGATTATTAGCAGCAACACCCCCGTACTGGTCGACTTTTTTGCGACTTGGTGCGGCCCTTGTAAGATGATGGCTCCTATCCTGCAACAAGTGAAAGGCCAACTTGGAGAAAACGTTCGAATCATTAAAATTGATGTCGATAAGAACCCGGCCTTAGCCCAACAATTTCAGATTAGAAGCGTACCTACGCTGAAGTTATTCCAAAACGGACAGGTGAAATGGAGCGGCGCCGGGGTAATGCAAGCCGACCAATTGAGCTCCATTATCCGATCGGTAGCAGGACTAGACACATTTTGATTTGCAACATACCGGGCTTAAGGAACCTTATTGAATCGCGAGAAAAGGGGGAAACAAAAAAGGAATCCAACAGGATTCCTTTTTTGTTTGATATTTTAATTTTCTAATATCTAGCTAAGCATCATCACCAGCTTTTTCAACGCAGCAATAAATAGATCAATCTCTTCGATCGTATTGTAAACCGCAAATGAAATACGGATGGTGCCGGAAACGTTGTAGTGTTGCATAACGGTATCGGCACAAAGGCGGCCGGAGCGGACTGCTACTCCCATTTTATCGAGCATGGTGCTTAAATCGAACGAGTGGATGCCCTCAACATTAAAGGTAATAACACCTGACTTTTCTGCTTGTGTTCCATAGATGATCATACCAGGAATTTCCATCAACTTCTCGGTGGCATAAACCAACAATTGGTGCTCGTATTCGGCGACGGCTTCAACGGTCAAATCCTCCAAGTAAAGGATTGCTTCACCAAAGGCTATCACACCGGTAATATTCGGCGTACCAGCCTCAAATTTATAGGGAATTTCGTTGTAAGTTGTACCTTCAAAGCTAACCTCCGAAATCATCTCACCTCCCCCTTGATATGGCGGCATTTGCTCCAGTAATTCCTTTTTACCGTAAAGCACACCAACACCATTCGGGCCGAACATCTTGTGAGCTGAGAAAACGTAGAAATCGGCATCGAGGTCAACCACATTAACCGACACGTGATTTACAGCCTGCGCTCCATCAACCAGAACTTTGATACCTTTTGCGTGAGCCTTTTCAATGATTGCTTTCACCGGATTAATAGTCCCCAGGGTATTGGCAACATGACACACAGCAATCAATTTCGTCTTTTCGTTGATAAGCTCGTCCAGTTTTTCAACCATCAGCCGACCATTATCTTCGAAAGGAATCACTCGGATTTTTGCGCCTTTGCGGGCAGCCATCATTTGCCAAGGAACAATATTGGCATGGTGTTCCATTTCTGAAACTATAATTTCATCACCAACATTAATGAAGGCCTCTCCAAACGAGAACGCAACCAGGTTAATGCTCTCTGTTGTTCCTTTTGTGAAGATGATTTCTTCGCGATTCGCAGCTTTAATGAAAGTCTGAACCTGATCGCGCACCCCCTCGAAATCCAAGGTCGCTTTATCGGCCATGAAGTGAGCTCCGCGGTGAATATTGCCGTAATACTCCAGATACAATTGTTCTTCCTTCTTCAGCACCGCCAACGGCTTCTGCGACGAAGCAGCACTATCCAAATAAATCAACGGCTTGTTGTAAATCTGTTGTTCCAACACCGGAAAGTCTTTTCGAATACGGGCAATATCTAAAGTCATCTTCTCTTCATTTTTAGCTTAACTACAAAACTAGCAATTTTTCAAATAGCCTTCTGATTTCATGATGCCGCACTTATCGGGTTAACAATTGTGCAACATTGAGGCGTTGAATAAAATAACGAAGGGACCTGAATAATCAGATCCCTTCGAACAATATCGTAAGTATTTGACTTATTCTTCGCAATTATTACACTTGCCAAGCTCGCCCTTCAAGCGTTTCTCAACAAGCTCGTCAATACGGTCACGAAGTGGTTCAATCCGGATTTCCTGAACAACTTCGTGTGCAAAAGCATTCATCAGCATCATCCGGGC
>QKCF01000360.1 GCA_003246935.1 Sunxiuqinia sp.
TTTTCTCCTTTATGACTGGTGAGTTTAGGTTTGTTTATCAGTGAAAAGATCATTAATTTCAGAGAGTTAATAAACCTCTTAACCTAAACACTAACCTTATGAACCCAATGAAGACGCTCGTCATGATCCTGATGATTCTTCCTCTGGTAATTTTCGCACAGATAGAGATAACTTCTCACAAAGAAAATAAGGATCAATTTCCTGTCGTTGATTCCGAATTAGCTGCAGCTATTATCGATGATGCTGGTGATGCAAAAGTGGTGAACCATGTTGCCCACCTTTTTGCTGATGACATTAAAAATGTTACCGGCAAAGCGCCTTCCGTTCGAGCCACCGATGATCAGGTGAAGGGTGTTGTCATTATTATTGGAACGATCGGGAAGAATGAACTGATTGATCAATTGATTGCAGATGGTCGACTGAAAGTCGATGACGTAAAGGGTAAGTGGGAGTGTTTTTCGGTACAAACGATAAAGTCACCAAGCCGGAAGTGACCGGCGAGAAACTGCGTATGGCGCTTTCACACTGTCTGAGAAAATGGGTGTTTCTCCTTGGTATCGGTGGGCTGATATCCCTTTTATATAAGCTTGATTTTGATAGGATTTTTCTCAGCCAATTTGTAAATTACAAATTCAGTTTGCTTATTTAATTTTCAAGCTAAGGGCTTTTTTAGTCTTACTGATACTTAAGGGTATGAATTAGTTATGATTTATCACTCTTGGTGTATTGAAAGTGCAGTTTTTCTTTTCTGCTTGAATTTAAGATTCACAAGGAATTAATAGGAAATAACTGAATATATGATTAGCTATAAGGTAAAATATTCTATTGCAGAACTATCTGATGAGTGGGATCGAATTACGCCTTCATTTTTTTTGAGTATAGCTTTTCTAAAACATCTTCACGATTACAATTTCTGTGACCAAAGATATTATGAGATGTATGATGACAATCACCTGATTGCCTTCACTGTAGTGTATACTTTGCCAATAGACATCTTTACCTACTCGAGGATTAAATCTGTTTTTAAAGTAAATATTGTAGGAATACCTGTTTCTGTAGCATCTGAGCCAATTGCGGGGGATTCTGTTTCTATTGAGAAGCTTTTTAAGCATATTCTGAGGGAAGAACGGGGGTTGCTACTGGGGCTTAATTTTACAAGAGATATTCTGAATAAAGGCCCTATTAAATTGCGGACATTACCAACTATCATTTTTCAAAATGATTTTGAAGATATAAAAAACTATCTCGAACGACTTCGCTATCCATACAGGCGGAAACTAAAATTGAGTCAAAGACGATTTCAAGGTGTTTGCTCTAAAGAAACTTTATGTACAGAATTCAGTACTGAGCATTATGAGCTATATACCGCAATAATGGGAAGAACGAAAACAAAGCTGGAAACCCTGAGTAAGGATTTCTTCCAGAATTTATCGAATCGGTTTATTTTGACATCTCACTACCATGGCACTAAGATCGTGTGCTGGAATATCTGTTTGATTGACCGGGAAACCTTATTTTTCTTTTTCGGCGGACTGAATTATGAATTGCGTGACGAATTTCGCTCGTATTACAACAACCTGCTTAGCATTGTTGATCTGGCCATTAAGAATAAAGTTAAGAATATTGATTTTGGACAAACAGCTGAGTTGCCGAAGCTTCGAATGGGCGGAGAACTCTCGGAACGAAGGATGTTTTTATATCATCGAAATATTATGATACGACAGGTACTTAAGCTGATGAAAGGGTTTATAGGATATACGGCGAGAACTAAAATCCCTCATGCAATAAAAAATGAATGATCAGATGAAAGTTGTATTTATACGCCCACAACCTTCGGGTGACACGATCGGCTTACAGCATGTAATGATCGTTGAGCCGCTTGAGCTTGAGATTCTGGCTACTCTTGTGATGGAAAAGCACGAGGTTGCTATTTACGATATGATTCTCGAAAGGCAAAGTTATAGTGAGATACTGCAAGCAGAGAACCCTGACGTCATTTGTTATACAGGTTATATCACACACATCCCCTCTATAATTAGCCTTTGTATAGAGGCGAAAAAGATGTTTCCCGAGGTGATAAATATTGTTGGAGGAGTACATGTTGAAAAATTTCCTGAAGATGTTAAAAGTGAGTGTGTTGATTATAAGGTGGTAAGAAATGCGACGCGAACTTTCCCCCAATTGATTGATTATATTTCGGGGAGCTCCGGTTTCCCCACTGGCGTTTTAAAAAGAAACGAAATTCTCAACGGGCAAGCTCTTCCTGCTTTCGATTTTTATGTCCCAATCCCTGATCGATCTTTGACTGCAAAATATCGAAAAGAGTATTTCTATGTTTTTCACGATAAAGTTGCGCTTCTTAAAACATCTTTTGGTTGCCCGTATCAGTGTACATTTTGCTTTTGTAGACAGATAACCGATGGAAATTATTTTGCACGGGACCTGGACGAGGTTTTTGATGAATTGCAGGGAATAGAAGAAAGGGAAATTTATATTGTTGACGATGACTTCCTGTTAGATGTTGATCGTATTCAACGTTTTATTTTCGAGCTTAAACGAAGAAATATCCGGAAGCACTTTCTCGTGTACGGGAGGGCGGATTTCATCGCCTCGCACCCCGAAATAATCCGTGATTTCAAAGAAGTTGGATTGAGAACCGTAATTGTTGGTTTGGAGTCGTTCAAAGACATTGAGTTGGAGGTTTTCAATAAGAAAACCAGCAAGGAAATTAATGTTCGCGCATTGAGCGTGATGAATCGCTGTCAGGTGGATTGTTATGCTGCGGTCATCATTTCGCCGGATTGGGATAAAGCTGATTTTAAAAAGGCAGCAGAGATGCTTCGGATATTGAAGATCAAATTTGTCAATCTCCAACCCTTAACCCCTCTGAAAGGAATTCAGATGGATTTTGATGAAAATAAGTTGATTATAGACAGGACTGATTTTGCCCGGTGGGATCTGGCTCATGTCGTGATAAAGCCAGAAAAAATGGAACTAGCCGAGTTCTACCGCAATATTTTGGAGCTATACGAGAAGGTAATTCTTAATCCCAGGCATTTGTTTAGTCATCTTAAATATCCGTTGCGGATGCAATTGAAAATGGCTAGGGGAGTGCAGAAAGTAAGAAAGCAATATCGATCGATGATCTTAAAAAGTAACGGTTATGCCTAAACTCCTGCTTATACAACCTTCACAATACGAGCCGGACGGGCATAGACTCTGTAAGCGTAAGTATATGTATCTTCCAGGTTTGGCTTTGCCATTACTTGCGGCTATGGTACCTGATCACTGGGAGGTGCGAATCATTAATGAGATTATTGAGGATGTTGATCTCGATGAAGAATGTGATCTGGTCGGCATTGGAACCATGGGCTATTCCGTAAAACGGGCTGTTGTTTTGGCTCAAGAATTTAAAAAGCGAAATAAGACGGTTTTCCTGGGAGGCATGGTTGCACCCTACATCCCCATACAGCAGCTGAAATATGTTGACAGCATCGTTGTTGGTGCTGGCGATATATCATTGCCCATTTTATTAAAGGATTTTGAAGAATCCGGCACCATAAAGGCCAGATACGATAATCCGGTAAGCAATCTTGATCAAATCCCTGTACCTCGATACGATTTGTTCCCCAAAGGAAAAATTAAATTCATGCTGCCGGTACAGTCCACTCGAGGATGCCCCAATAGATGTATTTTTTGTAGTACATCGACCATCTATAATGGAAAATACCAGATTCGTCCAATTGATGATGTGATCAGAGATATCAGAGAGGTCAAAAGACTCGGGTATTCCAGGTTTTTTATGTTGGATGACAATGTGAACGGGGATCACGAAAACTTAAGAAAATTGGCCGGAGCCATAAAAAATGAGAAAGTGATATGGTCAGCACAGAGTACAATTAACATTGCGAAACGAGATGACCTCATGAAATCGCTGTTAGAAGCAGGTTGTAAGATACTTAGCATTGGTTTAGAGAATATCAATCAGAACGTATTGAACGAACTGAATAAATCGTGGGTAAAAGCAGATTCATCATCGCAACAGATTCGCAAATTACAAAAGTTTGGATTTGTGTTGTTCACCTCGTTTATAATTGGCACTGATCATGATACAGAACAAAGTCTTAAAAAGACGGTGGAGTTTATCATGCGAAACCGACTTGCGATTCCTCTTCTAAATATTCTCACACCAATACCAGGAACAAAACTATACGATCAGATTAAAACAGAGAATAGATTGAATACTAGTGATATTGAAAAGTACACAGGATTTAATACAGTTCATGAGCCGCGTCTCATTTCGTCTAAAAAATTGGATAAGCTGATTTGGTCAATGTATGAAGAGATTTATTCGGTAAAAAATATTCTGAAACGAAATCTTTTGTCGCCATCCGTCATGGCCAACCCTGTTTCCACCATTTTTGCCCTGTACGTAAATTTCCAATACCGGAAATCGATAAAAAAAAGAATTGGCCCCTTAATCATCTGACCTATGCCCAAACTACTATTCATACAGTCATCTCAATACTTTAAGAGCGGTGAGGTAATCAAGCAATCGAAATTATACTTGCCAGGCCTGGTATTTCCATTTTTGGCATCATTCGTACCATCTCATTGGGAAGTGGAGGTAAAACTTGAAATTATTGATGAGGTGAACTTTGACTCGGATGCCGATCTTGTAGGGATTGGGGCGATGGGGCATGCGGTTTTTCGTGCATTCGATATTGCTCGTGAATTCAAAAAAAGGAAGATTCCGGTTTTTATAGGCGGTTACATGGCCTCGCTCATTCCTCAATTAGCACTGCAGTGTGCTGATTCCGTAATTATTGGGGATGGGGAAATCTCGTTGAGGGAACTAATAAACGATTTTGAAACTACCGGCGCACTGAAGGAAGTTTATGAAAATCCGATGCCTGATTTGAATAATTTGCCGATACCCAGATACGAAATACTCACGAAAAAGAAAATTGGCGATATGCTACCTGTACAGGCGGGGCGAGGATGTAATCATACTTGCAGTTTTTGCTCAATTGCCTGTCTGTACAAAGGCAAACACCTGGTGCGGCCGTTGGATGATGTGATTCGTGATATTCGAAGGATCAAAGAGTTGGGTTTTAAGAAGTTTTATATGATTGATGACAATATTGTTGCCAATCCGGAATACCTGAGGCAATTGTGTGCTAAGATTAAGCCCATGGGAATGAAATGGTCAAGCCAGTGTACAATCAACCTGGCACGAAACGAAGAGTTGTTAAAGCTGGTTGCAGATTCGGGTTGCGAAATTCTGAGTCTTGGGATCGAAAGCATTTCACAGGAAGGAATGGACAAACTCAACAAAGGATGGTTGAAGGTGCGAGAGCATGAAAAGCTACTACAGAACTTCGGAAAAGCAGGTATCATGGTGAGTGCCGAGATGATGATCGGGACCGATGGCGATACCGTTCATTCGTTACAAGAGACGATTCGGTTTATCAAAAAAGTGAAGCTTCCTTTGGTTCGGGTCTATATTCTAACGCCGGTACCCTCCACCCAAGTGTATAATGAGCTTAAAAAAGAAGGGAGACTTTTACATGAAAATTACGAAAGATATAATTCCGCTGAATGTGTTCATTTACCGCTTAAAATCTCGCCGGAGGAACTCTCTGCGACTTATTCATGGATGAATAGCGAAATATTCTCGTTTCGTGGGATAGTGGAACGCACTCTTTTAAATCCGGGCTTTCTTCGGTCTCCTGTCAAGTATCTGTTTGCGTTCGCCGTAAATCTGCATTACCGCTCATATGTAAAAAAAGGAGAAACACCTTTAATCGTATAACCAAACTAAACGATATGAAGCAATTTGTTCCAGACACTCGAAAACTGTATCGGTTACCTTTCTCCAAAAATGATAATCCCAATGGGTGGATTGAGATAACCACCAAGTGCAATTTAAAATGTCCGGGTTGCTACAGAGGATGTAATCGGGAAGATAATCAGGGAGAACATTCCACACTCGAGGAAATTAAGGACACGATCGATCAAATGAGACAACTGAGGAATTGCCAAATAATTTCGATCAGCGGGGGAGAACCGCTAATGCATCCTGAGCTCGGGCAAATTATCCAATATATTCGACAGTCAGGTATGATACCTTTTGTACATACAAATGGGAGGTTGCTGACAAAAGATCTCCTAAACGATATGAAATCCAATGGCATTGGAGGACTGATCATTCGAATAGACTCGCTTTCGGGAGACCGAAAGTCAAATGAAGAGAAGCTTAATGCGATCAGGCAAAGATACATTGATTTGTTGTCAGGTTATTCCGGGATACATCTCACGTACTTATGCGTTGTGAATAAGGATAATATAAAGGAAATAGAAACGATTGTGAATTGGTCTGTGAAGCATGCAAATTCTCTAGATTTCCTGACATTTATCCCGATGAGACAGATTCAGTTTGATGACGATGAGAAGGCAGACACTTCTAAAAATATTGAAATTGAGGATTTATGCGAAGAAATTGCACGAATTGTTCCGGATATTCAATATGCGTCCTACCTCGGAGGAACGGTCTCCAATACATCTATAAAATGGTTACAGGCGCCCTGGATTGTGCTGAATGGAAAAATTATTGGATTCGCAGGATCAAAATTTGTCGAGTTTTTTCAAATGTCACACCATTTGTTTAAAGGGAAATATGCCTATAAATTCGGAAAGGACAGGAGTTATTTAAATGTGATTCAGATATTCCTGTTAGCCTGTTTCTTTCAATCGTTCCGAAAAATAGCTTCTACATTTTTGAGTGAATGCATACGAGATCCCCGCATACTGTTCAAACGAGCAGTTTTACAGCTATTGTGTTTTATTGTACCTCCTGATTTTGTTAACGGGAAGGCTAATATTTGTGATGGGTGTCCTGATGCAATTCTATATAAAGGAGAGCTTGTTCCGTCATGTGCTCTTGAGGAAATTAAAAAGTATGGAGGTTTAATTGACAAAATTTGAGCATGATTACGATAACCAAGGTAGAGAATAAGAGTCAATTAAAGGAATTCATTCGATTTCCTCACTTGCTCTACCACGATAGCGCTGAGTATGTTCCTGAATTGGATTTTAGTGTGAAGAATTTGATTACGGACAGGAATCCTTTTTTTGAACATTCAAAAGCCAGTTTTTATCTGGCTAAACTTGACGGAGAATTAGTTGGGCGAATTGCGTTTATCGAAAACAGGCAACATAATCAGTTTCATGAGGAAAACGTCTGCTTTTTTGGCTTTTTCGATGTTGCCAATAACTATGACGTTGCAAAAGCGCTCTTCGACAAAGTGGTTTTGAAATCAAGAGAAGAGGCCTATGATAAGATCATCGGCCCAACTAATTTGACAACAAACGACTCATGTGGCATATTGACTAAAGGCTTTGATGAATCCCCAATGATATTAATGCCCTACAATTTACCCTATTACGAGGACTTCTTGCGGCGGTACGGTTGGAAAACGACGATTAATCTATACTCATACAATTTTACTATCTATTCAGTAAATCAGTTTTTTGAATCTAACCTTGGGAAAAGAATTTTGGAATTATCGAATTCAAATCGGATAACGATCCGCAACTGTAACTATCAACATTTTGATGATGAATTGGAGACACTTCGAAAGGTTTACAATGCTTCAAATAAAAATAACTGGGGATTTGTCCCCCTTACTAAGAACGAGTTTGGAATGATGGCAAAAGATCTTAAATCAATGATTCCTCCCGAACTCATTTTATTTGCTGAGTATCAGAA
>QKCF01000335.1 GCA_003246935.1 Sunxiuqinia sp.
TTTAGTTAATGTTTGTCAACCAAATTCGTCATCTGGATTCTGTTAATAGCATTCGAGGAATGCTATAATCGGAAGATTTATAGTTGCTTGGGCACTTGTCAGTGTAGGAAGGACAAAAGTTTGTTTAAGGATGCGTTCGTTTTTGTGTATTTTCCTGTTTCGCTTCGGGTGATTCGTATTTCTTAGTTGGAGATACAATATACAGAAGAAGATGCGGCATTGGTTTGGTGTGGTACCTCGGTTGAAATGTTATAAGTTGGATATCGTTTGTTGGTGGCAGGGGAGTATGATTCTATTGTTAACAAGGGTTACTGTTAGTGTTTTGAACGATAAAAAAAGAGTAACATTTGAGCTTTTAAAGCGATTTTAGTCACGTGGTTAGCAATTTTTCTTGTTCGAAATGGATTTAAAATTGGTGAAAAGGTATTTTTGATAGTTCAAAAGGCTATTTTGATCATGCTCATTTTGCATATGTTCACAATGTAATATTATGTTTTTTGACGTCTCTGTTTGGAATAGCTCGTTATTAATAATCTTAATTTTTGTTTTTTCGTTTTTTTGGGAATATGCAGGGCATTCACAGGTTTTACATCCTGTCGCTATTATAGTCGAAAGTGTTGCTATGATGAAAATTACAGCAGCTAATCTTTTTTTGGTGTTAGGATTATTCTTTTTGTAGGAAGAGGCTGTCGGCGGGTTCTTCGCAGGTTTGCTATTCATTCTTACAAGTTTTTAAATTCCAGTTTTTCGATTTTGTTCAATTTGAATTCTAGATATAAAACTAAGCGATGACTTATTTATTGTATGGTTATTTTTTTTATAATTTTCAATGTTGGGAGGACTGCTTAGAATTGTCTAAAATTACACATATACTAAAGAAAAAATAAGTTTAAAATAAAATTTAAAAAGGCAAAACATCAGTGTTTTAAGGGGGTTCAGCGCATTGTGTTGAAAAAAAATATTCACAATTTGTGGTTGAAAACTATTGTGCATTGGTTGAAAATGTTTTAGGTTTGTATAAGTTAACTGCAATTTGCGAGGGTAAATAGTCTTCGGATTAACCCGCGTAGAATCAACAAAGAGATTTCAAATTCACCTTAATTTCAATGTTTAACATTGACGCTATGAAGAGAACTTTTACTTGGTATAAACAAAACCCTTTGTTCGTTTTGATCTTGATTATCGGAACGGTGTTTAGTGCGAATGCTCAAAATGGAATCGGGATTTCTTCTACAGCTGAAACCCTGCAGATCGATCCTGTTGTAGGTGCTGATCAAATCACCTTAGCATCTTCGAATTCCTATAGTCTCAGTACACAATTCCAAGCTGCAGCTGAAGACGTTAGTTTTGACCCGGACAATGGTGATGATACAAGTCCGACATTGGTTCCAGTTGATCAGACGTTCACGTTGACTTTTGCCGGTGCGTTGTATACTTATGTGAATAGTGTTCCTGATAACAACCTGACAATAGACGATCCTTATATTCAGGATTGTTTTTTGCTGGTCAATACCGATGACAATAGCCCTCTTCCATTTACAGCGACTATCGTAAGCTGGTCTTCGGAGGCTACTGTTATTTCAATTACGCCTACTGAGACTTTGGCCGACAATATGCATTTTAGCGTTGGCGTTGTCGATGATAAGCTGCAGATTGGACAACGTAACCTTCATCCGCTGGGTAATAGCGACTTTATGAGCGATATTTATGCAGAAAATGACTATGTAACAGAAGATAAAACGGCTCCAATTTTGGATATTGATGCTGACTCAGGTATTTGGGAAGATGGTTACTACGTTGGGACAGGAGAGACAATCTTGTCAAATGATTCACTGCAATTAGATTTCGTCGAGCCAGTAATGGCAGGTACCGGTAATGTTTATATTTACACATGGAACGGTATTTTGGTGGAAACGATTGATGCGAGCACATTGACAACAGATCCGAACGATGATTCAATTATTGTTGTTGTTGGCAAGGTTGATGGATTGACAGAAGGTGAAGATTATTATGTGACCATGGAGGCAGGAGCGGTTGTCGACCTATCGGGTAATCCGTTTGCGGGAATTAATGAGGAAGATGATTGGTCTTTTACTGTACGTGCAGACTTAGTTCCCGATGTGGTTAGCTATTCTCCGATGGGCAAAAATATCTCGACAGAAGCTGATTTGATGATCGAATTCGATATGCCCGTTGAGCTTGGTGCCGGTGTTATCAATATTTATTTTGAGGACGGAACTTTGGTTCAGTCGTTGGATGTTGTTGATGATGCATTTTATTTCACATCGATTGGAAATAAAGTGTATATCGAAATAAACGATTTGAATCCAGCAACGAAATACAAAGTTTCTGTGGACGAAGGTGCCTTTGTTTCTTCAAGTGGCGAAGCTGCAGGAGCTATTTCTGAAGAAGATTGGCAGTTTGAAACTGAATATAACGAAGAACCACTCTTGGTGAGCTTGACTCCTGTAGATGATTCGGTAGATGTGCCGCTTAATCAGATTTTCGTAATGGAATTCAATATGGATATGCAGGCCGGATCAAGCGTTTTAGAGTTGCATATTCATGATGGACAAAATACCACAGTTGTCACATTGGCTGCAACTGACCCGCGTGTGTCAATTTCCGGAAAGTTTGTATCTGTTGATCTATCCGGATTAACTGTGGCAAATACCGAATACTATATCATTGTATACCCTGACTTCGTTCAGAATACGACATTTACACCTGAACCGTTTGCCGGTATCACGAAAGTATTTAACTGGAATTTTACGACAGTGAACGTCCAATCTGATTTACAAGCATTGGCTTACGATCCTGATGATTTGCAAAATCCGATCCCGGATAATCATCCGAACCTTTCAATGACCTTTAATAAGCCGGTTAGTTTATCAGGTTTCGGAGGCAATGTGTATGTTTATAAAGTGGGAGACACAACGCCGACTTTAACTATCGCTTTGACCTCGGGTATGTTTACAAATAATGTGGTGAGCATAACCTACGATGCTACAGTAAGCGGAAGCCTTGATCTGAATACTGATTACTATGTGTTGGTTGATGCCGGTGCTATTAAAGATGCAAGCGGAAACACATACGCTGGTATTTCGGATAACACAGAGTGGACGTTTACAACAGGATCGGATTATGCGCTTGCAGCTGATGATGATTTGGCGAGCAACGATGACTATATCGTTTATCCGAATCCGTTCGATGATGTTGTTTACATTTCAAATTCAGAAAATATTAGCCGTCTTTACTTTACCAATGTTGTTGGGCAACGAGTTAAAGAAGTAACTTATCCTGGCGGCATGGTAACGACCTCAGATCTGCGCGAAGGAATTTATCTTATTACCCTCATGTTAGACGACAATGTAATAGTTAATACGCAGACGATTGTAAAGCGCTAAGTGTATGCTATGAAAGAGACAAAAGGGAGGCCAAAAGCCTCCCTTTGTTGTTTTCGAGACTATTGTTTTTATTTTCATTAATCGGGCTAAGAACTTAACTTTGGCGACAAAATCAAAAAGACCCGAAATGAAGACAATATTTAACCACCGATCTATTCGTCAATATAAGTCAACACCAATTGAGCAGGCTTTGCTTGATAAGATTCTGGAAGCCGGTACCCGCGCATCAACTACAGGTAATATGCAGTTGTATAGTGTGGTAGTAACTCGTGATGAGAAAGCAAAAGAAAGCTTGGCTCCATTCCACTTTAATCAGCCAATGGTGAAGCAGGCTCCGGTTTTACTGACGATTTGCGCCGATTTGAATCGCTTCAACAGTTGGTGTGAGTTTAGAAATGCTGATGCCGGTTACGACAATTTCCTTTGGATCCTAAATAGTGTTGTGGATGCCTCGTTATTTGCTCAAAACCTATGTTTGGCTGCTGAGTCCGAGGGGTTGGGAATCTGTTATTTAGGAACTGCGTTGTATAACGCGCCGGAAATAAGCAAGGCGCTAAATTTACCGAAAGGAGTAATTCCGGTGACAGCTATCACGGTTGGGTATCCCGATCAAAATCCACCGTTGACGGATCGTTTGCCCTTGTTTGCAGTTGTGCACGACGAGCAGTATGTGGCGAATAGCGAGGAGCGGATTAATGAATTGTATGCCGAGAAAGAGGCAATGGAAAGTTCAGCTAAGTTTGTTACTGAAAACGGAAAAGAGAATCTGGCTCAGGTATTTACTGATGTTCGCTATAAAAAGGCAGATAACTTGCACTTTTCAGCCAAACTGTTGGGCTTTTTGAAAGAGCAAGGCTTTGAATTTTAAAAGAAAGAGGCTGTACCTCGGTCAGAGAAGTAGGAAACTTTTTCCATTAATGTAGCTGCTCTTACTGGTTTTACGAGGTATTCATCAGCACCGAACTCTAAGCAACGGGTTCGGTCATTTTCCATGTTACTGGTGGTGAAAACTAAAATTGGAGTTTGTCTGTTGTATTGTCGTTCAAGTTGTCGGATGCGCAGGGTAGCCTCGGCGCCGTCCATGATGGGCATCCACAAATCCATGATGATCAGATCGTAGATGTTGTTTGAGGCTTTCATTACAGCTTCTTCTCCGTCGTTGGCCGTTTCTATTACGTGGGCACTCCGCAGAGAAAGCTGTACAAACTTCTGATTAATTGGATTGTCATCAACAACTAGGATTTTCAAAGCGCTCCTGTTTTTTAGATTTTCTAAGTCTAAAATAAGGAATCTTAGAAACAAAAATGCATTAATTTTGCTAACCGATGTTTTAGGTTGGATAGCTTGAAACAGGCGTTTGATTGTATTGAATATAATTTGGAAATATGAGCGACGATAAGAAAATTATTTTCTCGATGTATAAGGTAAGTAAAACTTACCCTCCGCAGAAACATGTCATTAAAGATATCTCTTTGTCTTTCTTTTTAGGGGCAAAGATTGGCATCATTGGTTTGAACGGTTCCGGTAAATCAAGTTTGTTGAAGATTATTGCCGGGCTGGATAAATCGTTCCAGGGCGAGCTGGTATTCTCGCCGGGTTACTCTGTTGGCTATCTGGAACAGGAACCACACCTGGATCCGGCTAAGACAGTGAAACAGGTTGTTGAAGAGGGCGTTCAGGAAGTTGTTGATGTGCTGAAAGCTTATGAAGCAGTCAATGAAAAATTCATGGACCCTGAGGTTTTAGAAGATCCCGACAAGATGGACGCCCTGATGAATGAGCAGGCCAAATTGCAGGATAAAATTGACCAATATGATGCCTGGAACCTTGATTCAAAACTCGAACGTGCAATGGATGCTTTGCGTTGCCCTCCGGGGGATCAGCCGGTGAAGGAGCTTTCGGGTGGTGAGCAGCGCAGAGTGGCACTTTGTCGCCTGTTGCTGCGCGAACCGGATGTGTTGCTGCTTGACGAGCCTACCAACCACCTGGATGCCGAGTCGGTACAATGGTTGGAGCTTCACTTGCAACAATATAAAGGAACGGTAATCTGTATTACGCACGACCGTTACTTCCTCGACAATGTTGCCGGATGGATTCTGGAACTGGATCGTGGAGAAGGTATTCCATGGCAGGGCAACTACTCATCGTGGTTGGAGCAAAAGTCAAAACGACTGGCTATGGAAGAGAAGCAACAATCAAAGCGCCGTAAAACACTTGAGCGCGAGTTGGAGTGGATTAAGATGGCTCCGAAAGCGCGTCATGCTAAATCGAAAGCGCGTATTAGTGCCTACGACCAGATGATGAACGAAGATGTGAAGCAGAAGGAAGAAAAGCTGGAAATCTTCATTCCGAATGGTCCGCGTTTGGGCGACAGGGTGATCGAAGCGCATGGCGTAACCAAAGCGTTTGGCGACCGCATCCTGTTTGATGACCTCGACTTTGTGTTGCCGCCAAACGGTATTGTAGGGGTTATCGGGCCGAACGGTGCCGGTAAGACTACGCTTTTCAAATTAATTATGAAGCAGCTCGAGGCTGATAAAGGTACCTTTGATGTGGGTGAAACCGTGAAGCTGGCCTACGTAGACCAGTCGCACGCAGCCATTGATCCGAATAAAACGGTGTACCAGGTGATCTCTGGTGGAGCCGACCTGATTTCTATGGGAGGTCGCCAGATTAACGCCCGTGCCTATGTGTCGCGTTTCAACTTTACAGGATCGGATCAGGAAAAGAAATGCGGAATTCTGTCGGGTGGTGAGCGTAACCGCCTGCACCTGGCCTTGGCGCTGAAAGAAGAAGGTAACGTATTGTTGCTCGATGAGCCGACCAACGATATCGACGTGAACACCCTGCGGGCGTTGGAAGAAGGCTTGCTCGATTTTGCAGGTTGTGCCGTGGTCATTTCCCACGACCGTTGGTTCCTCGATCGTATCGCCACGCACATTTTGGCGTTCGAAGGTGAGTCACACGTTTATTATTTCGAGGGTAGCTACTCGGAATACGAAGAGAATAAGAAGAAGCGATTGGGTGATACTGGCCCACATCGCATTAAATACAAGAAATTAGTAGAGTAAACGATGAGAATGGCTGCCGAAAAGGTGGCCATTTTTGTTTTGTGCTTGGGAAACTTCAGGCTTAGGAAGTGTCGGTGCCGCCCGTTTTGATAAGAATTGTTTAAAGTTTTTTGACAAAATTTTGCAGTTCGATCGATTAATTTTGAACGAGATTTGAACGTTTGAGAATAGTCAAAAAAATCATTCAAAATAGTTAAGCGTTATGAAAAAATTGATTCCCTTCGTGATGCTCTTGCTTGTGGCCGCAATGGCTCACGCACAACAAAAGGATATACCGGAAAAACCCAGTGAACAGTCGAAAGTGACCCGTGAATACGATGAGAACGGGAACCTGATTCGTTTCGATTCAACCTATGTAAAAAGCTGGTCGTCGGACTCGACCATGACGATGAGCCCACAGGATATTGAGGAGATTCAGAAACAGATGGAGGAGCTATTTAAAGGTTCGTTTGGTGATGATACGGACAGCTTCTTTGGCGGTTCTTTTCCCGGATCGGCCAAAGATTTTTTTAACCAGTTTGGCCAGCAATTTGGCGATAGCACAGATGAGATGCCGGGATTTCATAATTCATTCCCCGATATGGAAGAGATGCAACAGCGCATGATGCAGCATTTCAGTCAATTTTTTCATAGCGATTCAGTACAAATACAATACGACACCATTCCCCGCGACATGCCGTTCGACGATTTCTTTGGGAATCCCGAAGAGTTTGAAAAGATTCAAAAGGAGTTTGAAAAACATTTTGAGCAGTTCCGGCAACAGCAAAAACAGTCGGGGCAGGAGAGTAGCGACGCAACAGGTTCTATGTAAGAACTACAAATAAATAGTCGGAAAGGGCGTGTTTGAGGCACGCCCTTTTTTTGTGGGTGAAGTTATGGCACGTGGAAATTGGACGGCATGACGGAGGGGCCTTGGCACGCGGAAATTACTCGCCCCATTGGTTGGAGAAGCTTTGGCACGC
>QKCF01000445.1 GCA_003246935.1 Sunxiuqinia sp.
GCATTTGGAGAAGCAATTATGCGTGTATATAAAAATGAGTCAATTAGCTCCTTGTTTTTCAAGTAATTTTATATCTTTGCACCGCTTTTTCCGCACGGCATGAAGTTATGTATGCTGTTTGCCCTTTCACCGAAAAGGGAGGACTGAGTACCATAATTAATAATTTTAGATTTATACAAAATGAAATCAGTAGCAATTACAGGCGAATTGAGAACCGCCATTGGTAAAAAAGATTCAAAAAAATTAAGAGCTGAAGAAAAAGTACCTTGTGTACTTTACGGTGGCGAAGAGCCAATTCACTTTCAAGCTGATGTTGCGGAATTCCGCAAAGTAGTTTATACTCCTAACGTTTACTTGGTAAACCTGACTATTGCAGGCAAAGAGTATACTGCTATTATGCAAGACATTCAATGGCACCCGGTTGAAGAGCAACTTCTTCACGTTGACTTCCTGGCTATTGACGAAACAAAACCAGTGAAAGTTGAAGTTCCAATTAAAGTTGCTGGTTATGCAAAAGGTATGCGTGCCGGTGGTAAAATGAAATTGAACCTGCGTCGTTTGAAAGTGAAAGCTTTGGCAAAAGACCTTCCGGATTCAATTACATTGAACATTGACGATTTGGAATTGGGCCAATCTATTAAAGTAGGTCAAATCGAAGTTGAAAACATGGAAATTTTGAATTCAAAATCTATCCCTGCTGTAACGATCATGATTACACGTGCTGCACGTGCTGCAATGAACGCTGCTGCTGCTGCAACTCCAGCAAAAGGAAAGAAAAAGTAATTCGTAGATTTCTCTCTGCAGCCTAGCTGCAACGTATCAATTTGCATTTAAAACTGATACTATTTAGTAATGAAATATCTGATAACTGGATTAGGAAATCCGGGTAAGGAGTACGAAAACACCCGTCATAACATCGGGTTTAAAATATTGGACGCTCTTGCAGATGCGTCCAATATTGTTTTTAGCGATAGCCGTTACGGCTATGTTGCTGAATTTTCGTACAAAGCCCGAACCTTTATTTTGTTAAAACCAACCACTTATATGAACCTAAGTGGGAAAGCTGTTCGCTACTGGTTAAAAGAAGAAAAAATACCTATTGAAAACCTGCTCGTTTTAACTGACGATTTGGCACTTCCTTTCGGCACGTTGCGGGTACGCGGCAAAGGTGGATCTGCTGGTCACAACGGATTAAAAAGTATTGAAGAGTGTTTGGGCAGAGCCGATTATGCTCGCCTTCGCTTTGGTATTGGTGACGATTTTCATCGAGGCCAGCAAGTTAACCACGTGCTTGGAGAATGGAGTAAGGATGAAGCATTGGATCTGCCGCTGAAAATTGACACTTGCATTGAAATCATCAAAAGTTTTGGCACTATTGGTGTAGCCAGAACAATGAACGAATTCAACAAACGGAAGTAATGGAACAACAAGTACGAATCGATAAATGGCTTTGGGCTGTCCGGCTTTTCAAAACAAGAAGCCAGGCTACTGACGCTTGCAAAAAAGGACGCATCATTGTCGATAAAATACAAGTTAAACCATCACGGATGATCAAGATTGGCGATATCGTTCAAATTAAAAAATCGCCGATCACGTACAGTTTTAAGGTTTTAGGCTTGATTGAAAAGCGCGTGGGTGCAAAATTGGTCGCTGATTACATGGTGGACGTTACTCCAAAAGAAGAGTTGGAAGTACTGGAAATGCAGAAACACATGCTTACCCTGCAACGCGACCGGGGAACCGGCCGCCCAACCAAAAAAGAACGCCGCGATTTGGACGACTTCTTCGAAACCGACGACCACAGCAATTGGGAAGATTGGGATTTTTAATTGACTTTTTGCTGAATGATTATTGATTATTCAGAATAAAGCTCCCATCTGCCTTCGAACTTGGAATCTGAAATTTGAAACTTGATCTTTAAGACATATGCTGATTGCAACATTGCCGAATATATCCTCTACATCTGGCAATTGGAAGACTTATTCAGAGCGTTAAACTTCGATTTGGACAAAATTGGCGCCACGCTTGTTTCCCAATTCAAGGTTGACGAAAACACGCGACTTGACATCTACCAATACTACAAAAATATGGTAACGATGATGGAAAAGGAACAGATCAAGCAAAGTGGACATATACAGGCAATCATCAATGTAGCCAACGACCTCAACCAATTTCATCTCGATTTATTGAATTCGCCGTCTGATCCAACGTATAAGGCGCTTTACCAAATCGCAAAGCCCCTCCTAGACGAATTCCGGATGAAAAGCAACGATGTCGATGCACACGACATTGAAGTTGCACTACAAGCGCTATACGGCGTCATGTTATTGAAAATTCAAGACAAAACGATCTCCAAAGGCACTGAACAAGCAACTGCGCACATCAGCAAATTAGTTGCTCACCTGGCAGCACGCTACAAGCAATTTGAAGAAGGTGATTTCGAGTTATAGGGTGATTCACATAGTGTTGGCAACTCACAGGAAACGACTTCTTAAAGAACCGTCAGGTAGCATACAGCTTTTTCGCTTTCCGAACCAGCGGTAGCGATTTCGGGCAATCCAGCAGTATATTTTATCACGCCAAAGTTTCGGGATTAGTCGCCCGATTAACAAAACCTGATAAATACCTCCCAAGTCTACTGCTATTTGGAAAACAGCATCGGCATAAACAGATGCTTTGTTGTGTTCAATAAGAATAATCGAATCAATGGAATCAGGGATTTGAAATGCAGCCCTGATCGATTGACCGAGCTTACTATCAAGCGAACAAAAGAGGAAGTGAGCCTTCGAGTCTCGTCTTAAAATGTGCCGTACGAGTCCGCTGCACAAATGACAATATCCATCAAACAAAATCAAACTTTTGCCTTCCGGAATATCCATCATTTATTGTTTTTAAAATCTTTGATCAACCCTTCAGATAGCCAGTTTGCCAATGCTTGCCGATTATCCCCAAGCATGAACCGCTGCTGATCACGGCTATGATTAATGTTTCCCAACTCAATAAAAACAGCTGGTGGGTAAGAGTATTTTAGCACAAATAAATTGCGTTCGGATACATTGCCGTTATAGCCCCGATTGGGCTGATAGTAATCGTATTTTTCCTTAAAGGTTTGTTGCAGGTTCGTAGCGAGCTTTTTACCTGTCTTACTCCGCTTGTCATGATAAAAGAACACATCGATATTCTCGCCCTTGCTTCTTGAATCGACATGAATTATAACCAATCGTTGAAAACGGCCTTTATTCCCCACATAGAGCTCATTAACCGCATCTTTCCGCTGGCGCAAGCGAGTCATCTGGCTCCGGGGAATCGCATTACCTGGATAGCAAACTTCGCTTTGATCATGTGCTAAAATGCGATCGTCTCGAATTCCGTCATTGCGATCCTGAATGATCATATATACTTTGGCACCATGCGCTTCGAGCACCCGCGACAAACGCAAGGTTACATCGTATGCATATTCATCTTCGCAAAGCAAATTATTTCCCAAGTGGCCTATTGCCCCAGGATCAGGTCCGCCGTGACCACTAACTAAATAGAAAACCGCACCATTTAACTCCTTATCTTCAATCGTTACGTTTTCATATTTACTGCCATATAACTTATTCGTCAAAGTAGGTTTTCCCGCCTTTGCAGTTCCTGCTTCCCGAACTTCAGCAACCTGCACTGCCGCCTGATCCGTTACTTTTGCTGCAACCGGCAACCGATAGCTTCGCCCGATAAAAACGGCATTATTTTTTCCCAACTTTTCCTTATTCAGGTCGATAAATTCAGTCAAATATTGTCCGGGAGATAGTCCATTACGCTTTAATATCGAATAGATACCATCCCCCTTCTGGGCTTTCACGATTGGGTAATCCTGACCATGAGCGACAAGCACGCAGAAAAAATTTAACAGTATTATCGTAAATAATTTGGGAACTTTTATGAGGAAATAATTTACTTTTAACTCTTTCATGTCTTTATTTGTTACAGTAACAACCATGCCGTATTCGGAAAGTTTAAAAATAATCACTGATTTCAGGAGAAATAACTTTTTACAATAAATTTGATTTTATTTAACCTCATGTATAGAATTATTTATCTAATCGCTATTATTTCAGTACTTTCTTCTTGTAAAACTAGGCTGAATGTAACTGATTTCAAAGCAGAGAACATCCCAAATTATCAAAACATTTCAACGATCGATTCTTCATTACTCAACTTCATCACACCATACACGACAGAGATTGATCGAGAGATGCAGGAAGTAGTAGCGATTAGTGGCGTTGAACTCGTAAAGAAAAAACCGGAAAGCTTACTCACCAACTACATGGCTGACATCCTTTTATATGAAGGTCAAATTTATGGTGCAAAACATCAGGCCCGGTCAATACCGAGCATAGCTTACCTTAACTATGGTGGACTCAGAACTGATTTGCCAAAAGGAAAAATTACAGTGGGCAAAATTTATGAACTAATGCCATTTGAAAATGAAATGGTTATCCTAAGGTTGAAAGGTTCGGATCTCTATGCAATGGCTGATATGATTGCAACAAAAGGCGGAGACGGCGTAGCTGGGATGAAACTGAAAATTAAAGACGGTCAGGTCGAGTCTTTCCAGGTCGACAATAAACCAGTTAGCCGCGACAAGGAATACTGGCTCGTTACAAACGACTATGTTGCCAATGGCGGCGATAACATGTCGATGTTTCTGAACCGCACAATGTTCATCAATACAGGAATCAAACTACGTGATTGTTTTATCGAGCATCTGAAGAGAGATTACGATGCAGGAAAAATAATTTCACCAAAACTGGACGGGAGGATTACGAATGACTAGCAGAAGACAATTTCTTAAAAGCCTGGCGGCAGCATCTGCAGGTATTGCTCTGTACAATATTCCCAAGGCTGCATTAGCACAACACGGTATTCAAAAATTGACCATCCTGCATACCAATGATATTCACTGCCATATCGATCCTTTTTCTCCAACCGACCCGACTTATGCGGGGAGAGGAGGACTGGCCCGTTTATCAGGACTTATTCAGCAAATTCGTCTGCAGGAAGAAAACGTATTACTCCTCGACTCTGGCGATATGTTCCAGGGAACTCCTTACTTTAACTACTATAAGGGTGAATTGATTCTGAAAGTAATGTCGGAAATTGGCTATGAAGCCTCGACTATCGGTAATCATGAGTTCGACAACGGACTCGACGCACTGAACAAGGCGCTTGACCATACTAAATTTCCATTTATTAACAGCAATTACGATTTTTCTCAAACCAAATTATACGATCGGTTCAACCGCTATGTTGTTTATCGGAAGAACGGAATAAAAATAGGCATTTACGGATTAGGTGTCGAGCTACAGGGCTTGGTTAGCGACGACAACTACGAGGGTACAATTTATAATGATCCGGTAATAGTTGCTCGCGAAATGGAAACTTATCTGAAGCAAGATAAAAAATGTGATCTGGTTATTTGCTTATCACATCTGGGCTACCAATACGAAAACGACAAAATATCGGATCTCACATTAGCTCCGCAGACAAAATACACCGATCTGATTCTGGGGGGACATACACATACCTTCCTTGACAAACCTGTCGAGGTAAAGAATGCCGACGGCAACCGGGTTATCATCAACCAAGTTGGCTGGGGTGGCATGGTATTGGGCCGATTGGATTTTTATTTTGATACTGCAGGGAAAGAAATGACTCTGGCCTATACTGAACAGATCCTGAATCAAGGATGAGACAACATCTGAAATATACATTTCTTTCGGTTCTTTCATCCGTTCTGTTAAGTCTTCCATGGTTTAGCTTCCCGGGATGGATATTGCTCGGCGCATTGGTTCCCCTATTTATCCTTGAAGATAAACTCCGGACAGAACAAGCATTTAATCCCTACCTTTTCTTTAACTATGCATTCCTTAGTTTTTGGCTCTGGCATGCTATTACGGTATGGTGGGTAGTACAAGTAACCGTCTGGGGCATTCTGTTCCTTTCGCTCGCCAACGCTTCGATTATGGCTTTAATTTGGTGGTTGTATAGCAGAATGAAAACCATCTTCCAGAAGCAGTTAGCCTTAATCGCGCTAATAACGCTATGGCTAAGCTTTGAGTTTCTCCACCACCGCTGGGAAATTGAATGGCCCTGGCTTTGCTTGGGAAACGGACTCGCTTCGCAAAACAAGATCATTCAATGGTACGAATATACCGGTATGCCAGGAGGTTCTTTATGGATTCTTTTATCGAATACAATTTTGTTTTCAGTCTGGAGAAAGCTGGAAACTTCGAATAAACCTGCCGCACTTGCTTGGCTCGTGATCTGGGGTATTGGAATTGCACCACCGGTTCTTTGGTCGCTGAATACATATTCCAATTATACTGAAAACGGAGAAACCATAAAGGTGGCAGCTCTGCAACCGAACATCGACCCTTTTACCGAAAAATTCGATGAGCTAAGCCCTGATGAACAATTGAAAATACTACTACATCTTTCGGATTCTATTGCAAGTAAAACGACTCAATATATTATCGGTCCGGAAACTTGTTTGCCGGAAATTACTGAAGACAATACGCTAGCCATTAACTCTTTTATAAAGCCTTTTATCGAACGTTGTAACGAATCTCCCAACCTGAAATTCATATTGGGAGCGATGAGCCGTAGAAATCTCCCCATCCATTCAAAGAGCTATACCGCACGCTATGATTCGCTTTCGCATCAATGGTACGATTTATATAACACTGCGTTACAAATCGACTCCAATGCAAAGGTTCAGTTTTACCACAAAAGCATCTTGGTTGCAGGCGTCGAGAAAATGCCATTTCAACGGTATTTTAGCTTTTTAAAATCCCACAGTCTTGATTTGGGAGGCACAACCGGAAGTTTAGGTGTACAACATGAACCTTCACTTTTTTCGTCACAATACGAAGTCGCTCCCGTAATCTGCTTCGAATCGCTTTTTGGTCAGCATATCAATTCCTTTATTGAGAAGGGGGCTCAATTGGTTGCCATCATCACTAACGATGGATGGCTTCCCCGTCCATCAGGCTATCGGCAACATCTCAACATCGCCCGCATTCGGGCAATTGAAACCCGCAGAAGTATTGTCAGATCGGCCAACACGGGCTTATCTGCATTAATAAATCAAAAAGGAGATGTTATTCGCCAAACAAAATGGAAAGAAAGAACTGCGATTGAAGGTACTATTTCTTTAAACCAGAGCCTTACATTCTATGTCAGGTATGGAGATTTTTTAGGTCGAATTGCTCTTTTTACAGGAAGCTTATTGCTGCTTTATTACCTTGGTCAATCGTTAATTCGCAAAAAATAAAAAAATCCGCACTAATTCGATTGCGCAAAATCCCTGAATAACAGGATTTGAGTGCCGAAACGATCAGACTTCCACCGGTAGCGAACTACTCATTCCGATAAATCGGAACTACAAGGCCTGTCTTTACATTCCAAAAGCTTTCTCGGTTTAATGTAAACTGTTGAATTTGCCAATAATGAATTAATGCGGAAATATCTTGTATTAGAACGTTTTCTTACTTCAAAGATAGAAGCAATCCCCCTACTCTCCAAGTAAAATCGGTGTTTTTATAACATCGGAGCGTTATATGATTGATTTATAACGCTATCTTTTTTTAGACCTCCTAGCCGCATAAACTTACGCCTGTTTTTAGCGTAAAAAGAAGCCCTCTAAAAAAATTATTTCTTTTCACTCTGAGACACAGAACAGTCCTTTAAAACCTGAAAAAAAAGTGTGTTTTTTTGCTTGTTTTGTTTTGCAGAAGTAAAAACTAGTTCTATATTTGCACGCACATTCAGAAAGGGAAACACCCCGCGAATGTTGAGTTCTAAAAGTATTTGAAAAAGGAGAAGACATTTAGTCACGATATTTCAGGAGAGATGGGTGAGTGGCTGAAACCAGCAGTTTGCTAAACTGCCGTACGGGCAACCGTACCGGGGGTTCGAATCCCCCTCTCTCCGCGTTAAGATATATTCTCGGGATGTAGCGCAGTCCGGTTAGCGCACCTGCTTTGGGAGCAGGGGGTCCCAGGTTCGAATCCTGGTATCCCGACTTTAAAAAGGATTAATCAGTTCATATACAGATTAATCCTTTTTTTAAGCTTCGATTTTATCTTAACAAAGGATAGACATCTGGAACTATACCAGTGGTTCAAATGTCTCTTTCTCCATATCGATATATGTTTTCGGGATGTAGCGCAGTCCGGTTAGCGCACCTGCTTTGGGAGCAGGGGGTCCCAGGTTCGAATCCTGGTATCCCGACTTTTAAAAGGATTAAGTAATCAATTGATTACTTAATCCTTTTTTATTTTTCGCCTATTTCAAACAAGACATTTGAAATCCTTCGTAAAAAAAACCGACTAAAGCAGAAGCTCTAATCGGTCTCGAAAAATAACTTATTAAATTCTTGTAGTAAAATCCAAGACTTGTAATCGCCCGGAATTCTTCTATTTATTTTCTATTTTTTGAATAACTCAACAACTTTGATTTGTCCGTTCAGCCCTGATGGCAGAACCGACCACCCGGAAGCATCGAGAGGTTTGTAATCGAGATTTACGATATTTATATTTTCGAATTTTTTCCACACAATACCATTGCGATCCATGTAACGAACCCGGTTTGCACCAAGGTTACTCACCTCGAAACGCAAGGTATTTGCTCCCTTTTTCAAATAAAGCCCAATCGCAATCTCGTAGGGGAAACTCCAAAGTGTGCCAACCTCCTGCTCGTTAACAAAAACACGAACAGAGGCCTCAACCTGATCAAATTTCAACAGGTAATCGTCAGCCTTTTTCGACTTCAGTTTTAAGCTTGTCGTGTATTCGGCTGTCCCGGAGAAATTGGCATAATCGTCACCATCAAAACTTGTCCAGAACTGAGGTTCCTTCATTGTTTGTTGCTCAAACATAGCAGGACCACCTTTCATGGCTTTCAGTGTCCATTTCGCTTCCGGCAGAATTTCAGTCCCTTCATTGTATGACACAACTGCAGCAACACCGTCGATCGGCTCGTCTGTAAAATAGATTATTCTCGACTCTCCTGCAGCCAGTTGAATCTTCACTTTATTCCCGTCAGATGCAGCCAATGCAACTTGCCCGTTCATTGGATTCATTACCAAAGCATTCTTCGCATAGTACTTGAACTCGAGCCAATCATTAACATCAGTTGCCTCGTGGTTCGCAATAAAATAGTA
>QKCF01000491.1 GCA_003246935.1 Sunxiuqinia sp.
GGGTGCTTGGAATTCCGGCGGATATTTGCTCGTTGCACTTCTCTTTGCAAGCGCTCAATAATCATTGGCGATACATTGCCACCTCCATTTCCGCGATCGTCAACAATCAAACCTTTCTTGTTTAATTGCGGGTAAAACAAACGGGCAAACATATTCAAACCATCACGCCCCATATCAGGAATATGGATATAGCCGACTTCGCCATTGGTTGCCTTATTTACCTTTTCAATATTGGTTTGAATCCAGTTATAGTAGTACAACTCGGATTCATCAGCAATTGGCTTTACTAACACCCGGCGAGCACCTTCTTCACTTGCCTTGCTGTTCAAACTCAACTCGACTTCTTTATCGGCTAAGCCAACAAGCATCGAATACAAATCGTTGGTTGTTTTGGCACTGATGCCATTTACCGCCACGATATAGTCGCCAACTTTTGCATTCACGCCAACTTCCGTCAATGGAGAACGAAGCTTTTGATCCCAATTCGCGCCTTTCAAAATCTCGTCAATTTTGAAATAACCCGATTTATCGGTACTGATCTTCGCTCCCAACAAACCTGTTTTGATGCGCTTCGGTTCCGGGCGTTCGCCACTCAAAACATAAGCGTGTCCTATATTCAACTCACCAATTAATTCACCGATCAGGTAAGTCAGATCATCGCGGTGACGAACGTAAGGCACCAGCACAGTATATTTGTCGTGCATCTCTTTCCAATTCAGGCCGTGCATGTTTGATACATAGAAGAAATCGCGCATCTGCCGCCAGCTTTCGTCGTAAATCTGTTTCCATTCCTTCGCGTAATCCACCCAAACTTTCATATTGGACGTGTCAACCGTCTTTTCAATCTTAACGGCTTCCGTGGGCAACGATAAAATCGCATACTTGCCATTCTCCAGAACAATCATCTTCTTATTATTCGAGGTGACGTCGTAAGCAAATTTCCCTAATACGGTTTCCTTCTTCTCCTTTAGATCGTACATCTTAGTAGTTACGCCCTTATCGTATTGCGAGTAGTACACTTTATCACCGACCAAATTCACGTTGTTATAGTTCGATGCTTTAATCGGCAGCGAAACAATGCGATCCTGAATACCCTCAAAATCGATTTTTACAGCTTTAACAGCCGGCTTGTCTTCTTCTTTCTTGTCCTCCTTTTTGTCTGCCGGTTTTTGTCCGCCAATCTTTACGGTATCATTCTCCAATGCAAAAGGCGAAGGTGTGTCCTTCGATAAAATAGCCATATACACACGATCCATATCCGAATAGGAATGATTCCACTCTGTTGAGCTGTATATTGGATTGAAGTCGCGCTCGGAAACAAAAACAATGTATTTTCCATCGGCGGAGAAGCGTGGCGAACCACTATCGTACCAATTGTCTGTTACATCCTTAATTTCTTTACTTTCGAGATTATAAACTGACACGACTGACATCTGGTTATCAGTCGGCCTACTGAAAACGACCCATTTGCTATCAGGTGACCAGTTGTAATTTCGAACTATCCCCCACTCTGAATCAATCACATCGGTTACTTTCTTCGTTTCCACATCAACATAGCGCAGGCGCAATTTGCGATCGGCCCATAGAATCTTCTTACTGTCTGGCGACCAACCGATCGAGAATTTATAGGTATCAGCACCATTGGTCAGCTGGGTTGCCTTTGCTCCTACTTTGGCTTCTTTCAGGTAAACTTCGAACTCACCAGTCTCGTCCGACAAATAAGCTACATATTTACCATCCGGCGACCACACAGCGTTGCGTTCGTGCACACCCGGAGTTTGTGTCAGATTGAAGGTTATTCCTTTTTCTGCCGGAACGCTGAAAACATCGCCACGGGCACTGACAAGCACCCGTTCGGCATCGGGCGAAGCAACAACATCAAAGATTTGCTTCGATGCGTCTTTCCACTCATTGGGCATAAACGAAATCATTCTCGATATAAACCGGAACTTTCACCGGTGTTTTATCATTCACGCTCATTTTGTAGAGGTAGCCACCATTCTCGAATACAATCTGATCGCCGCCAATTGAAGGGAACTTAACGTCGTACTCAGTGAAGTTGGTTACTTTTTCGGTAGTCCCTGTTTTCGTGTTGTACACAAAAATATTCATGGTCCGGTCGCGATCCGACAAGAAGAAAATCTCGTCGCCAGCCCACATCGGAATATCCTGCGCATCGTTATTGGTAATATTCTTTACTTCTTTTGTTTTGAAATCGAAGATCCAAACGTCGTCGGCCATACCGCCTTTGTAGTATTTCCAGGTGCGGAATTCACGGAATACGCGGTTAAAAGCCAGTTTGGAACCATCAGGAGAGAAGCTGCAAAAGCCACCTTCTGCCAAAGGCAATTCTTCTGAAAGCCCGCCGTCTGTCGACACTTTGAAAAGCTGTCCTTTAAATGAGTTGAAGGTCTGCTTCCTCGACCTGTAAACAATGTCCTTCCCGTCGGGCGACCAAGCCATCACAATGTTGTTCGGCCCCATACGATCGGATACCAAATCGCGACCAAGCGTTGCAGTGTAAGTTAAACGCATTGGCGATCCGCCTTCCGAGGGCATCGTGAAAACTTCCGTGTTTCCATCGTACTGACCGGTAAACGCGATCGTTTTACCATCAGGAGAGATCTTGGAAAACATCTCGTAGCCAATATCCGAAGTTAATTTGCGGGCAGTTCCGCCATCGGCCGGCACCGAATACAAATCGCCCGCATATGAAAAGACGATCTGGTTCCCCCGAATTGCCGGGAAGCGCATCAGTCGTGCTTCCTGATCTGCTGCACGGGAAACGCCACACAGCACCAGCAAAGCCGCAAGAATTCCAAAGTATTGTTTGATCATAGAAATGTATTTTGGTATTAGTATAATTTTCAACTGGAACTCAAAAACATAAGTATACGAAACACAACTAAAATTACAGTAAAATACGATCAAAATCACATTAAATGAATGCAAAGAATCAAGCCAAACAATTCGCAAAGTGAATTTGTTGTTTTACTTTTTGCAACTTTGCACCCGAAGAACGACGTCATAAGTTAACACGAAAACAAGAGATATACAATGATTGATTTTTGGTTAGTCAGACACGGAGAAACCGTTGAGAACAAACAAGGGATTTGCCAGGGACAAACACCGGGAACCCTTAATGAAGATGGAATAGCACAAGCCGAAGCACTAGGCGAATACCTGAAGAATGAAAATTTCGATGCTTATTACTCCAGTGACCTGCTCCGTACGATGAAAACAACTGCAGAAGTCACCAAATTTCACCCTGAAAAAGAAATTATTCCGGAACAACTGTTACGCGAGCGCTACCTGGCAGCGTGGCAAGGAAATCCATTTCCGAAAAACTGGAAAGATATGGACCTGCCCGAAGGTGCTGAAACAGCAGAAGACTTGATTGCCCGTGCCGAAGCTTTCATCAAACTGATTAAAGAAAAAAATGAAGGACAGCAAGTGTTTGCCATGAGCCACGGCGGTTTGATCCGTGCTTTCTGGACGGTGCTGCATGGCTTCGACCACGACTCCTATTACCACTGGGATGCACCAAAAAACACCAGCATCAGCCGTTTCGAGTTACACGAAAATGACTCCGTAAAAGTAGTGGCACGTAACTTAGCCGAGCACCTGGAACTCGTTCAATTGGAGGGGCAGGCTAAAAATTCAGCCGACTGGCAATTATAAAAAGCTAAAATAACCTCGATCGGGGCAAAAAATAGAAAAGGGAATAAATTTCATGCGAATTTTATTCCCTTTTTGTAATTATCACAACACGATCGATACCAATTTGTCAACCGAAAACAA
>QKCF01000421.1 GCA_003246935.1 Sunxiuqinia sp.
TTTACTTTGCTTCCCTTATAGCCAAACGAGTGCCAACATGCCACAAAACACATCACATAAACGGACAACTAACACCTATATACTTGTCTTACTAATACTTACATGCAATATATTTTTTTGGCACGCTTTGGCACCCCCTCAAAAATCCTACATTAATGTAGGAAGAAGCTTATTCAAACACATTCTATGTTGTAGAGCATAATTCCTTATTTTATTGGGGTTTCAGCGGTATCTTCAAAAACAGAGGTTACAAAATTGTCGGAAACACAAAAATGTACAATCACGAACCTTGTGCCACAACAACGGCATATCTACATTCTTTTTGCCACTTTTCAGCCAAAAAGGAAAACATTAAGAGATTAAATCATGATTTCAATGTTGATTTTTTATTTAGCGTTAGCGCTCGGCATATCATTTATATGCTCCGTTCTCGAATCAGTGATATTAACTGTTAGCCTCCCTTATATTTATTTAAAGGAAAAGGAAGGCCGTGCGGGCGCAGGCACACTAAAAAAGATTAAACACAACATCGACCGCCCTCTTGCTGCAATCCTTACCTTGAATACAATTGCACACACGATCGGAGCTGCCGGAGTTGGATCTGAAGCCACAAAGCTGTTTGGTGAAGTCTATTTCGGAATTATTAGCGCTGCGCTCACATTATTAATACTAATCTTCTCCGAGATCATACCGAAAACTATTGGCGCACTTTATTGGCGATCGCTTGCACTACCAGCTGCGCGCATAATCCGGTTCTTTATTATTATTACCTATCCGCTCGTCATTTTCTCCGAATTTCTGACTAAAGTATTCTCAAGAGGAAAAGTATCAGGAACGGTGGCTATGCTTGCGTCCCTTGCCAGCGAAGAGGGAGTTTTTGATGAAATGGAAAGCAAAACCATTATTAACCTGATCCAGCTTAAAGATATCAAAGCAAAAGATATCATGACACCGAGAACCGTAGTGGTAGCCGCCAAAGAAACACTTACGACAACCGAGTTCTTCCAAACTCCGGATTTTCTCCAGTTTTCCAGAATCCCGATCTTCCAGGACAACCTGGATCAAACAACAGGCTATGTCCTAAAACAGGACATATTAGAACACCTTCTCGCCGGAAACAAGGACGAAACCTTGCTTTCTCGGAAACGACCTATTGTAACATGCTACGAAAATGTAAGCATCCCCAAAATATTTGAAAGACTTATTATAAAGAAGGAACACATTGCTTTAATTGTAAACGAATACGGCGGTACTGAAGGAATATTAACGATGGAAGATATTATTGAGACTATTTTAGGCCTCGAAATTCTTGATGAGCGAGACATTCAAGCCGACATGCAGCAACTCGCCAGAGAATTATGGCAAAAACGGCGAAACGATAATAATCTCAAAAAAATGTTCTGATTTCATGTAAATTCTCAAATCCTCCCAACTTCAACACCCCCCCTCACTCTTCTAACATTCAAATAATTAACACCTGTACGTCTTAAATTATTGTTAACGCGCACAATTTTAGTTGACTTTTGCAACTAATTTCAGTTATCTTTGCGTCCACAAGCACTAGAAAAGCGATGGAGACAAATAAACCACTCTTATATTTACTCGGTCAAACAATGAATCTTGCCAAACTAAAACTGCTGGCAAGATTCAAGGAGAACGGCTTAGAGTTAAGCATGGAACAATTTATCATGCTGCATTTCATAAATGAAAAAGAGGATCTCACCCAACAAGATATGGCTGATCATTTTTTTAAAGACAAATCTCTTATAATGCGCCAAACAAACGTACTAATAGAATTACGATACGTGGCAAGGATGCAGGACAAAGAAGACAAAAGAAAGAAGAACCTGATACTCACAAAAAAAGGATACGACGTTTTAGAATTCGCTAAAAATATATCCAACCAGGTATCGCATGAGCTGTTAAATGGAGTAGCCCCCGAAGAGCTGTTACACTTTGAAAACGTAATTAGTAAGATTCAGGAAAACACCGGACAAAAGGATCATCCATCAAATTGTTGACAAACGCAACTATATTTTAAAGAAGAACAAAACAATTACATAATATGAAAACAATTATTCGAATGAAACACCTAGGTATCTTCGCTTTCTTATTGGCGATGTACTCATGCTCAAATTCCAATGGAGGCCAGGCCGGTGCGGCCGAACAAGTAAGGGAATACAAAGTCGTTTCCTTACAACCGGAGGAAATCACCCTTGCTAAAGACTATCCAACAACCTTGCAAGGGGTTCAAACTGTAGAAATCCGCCCGCGCGTTGCAGGCTACATTGAAGAAATTCGGGTTGACGAAGGCGACTTTGTAAAAAAAGGCCAGATTCTGTTCCGCCTAAACGCAAATGACCTTCAAGCGCAGGTGCGTTCTGCAGAAGCACAAGTAAAAGTTGCAGAAGCACAAGTGTCTACAGCAAAAATCAACGTGGAAAAAACACAGCCACTGGTTGACAAGAATATTATCAGCCAATTCGAACTGGAATCGGTAAAAACAGCTCTCGCTTCTGCTGAGGCACAGTTGGCCAACGCTAAAGCAAACCTTGCCAACGCTAAAGCAAACTTAGGCTACACCTTAATTACCAGTCCTACAAACGGTATTATTGGCAACTTTCCTTACCGTGTTGGTAGTTTGGTTAGCAGCAGTATTACACAACCATTAACGACTGTTTCGAACACTGAAAACATGTACGCTTACTTTTCGATGAACGAAACTGAGTTCCTAATCTTAATAAAAGACCTGCAGGGTACAACCACAAAACAGAAACTGGAAAATCTTCCTGAAGCTGAATTAGTCCTCCCTGACAACACGATCTATACAAACAAAGGCCGGGTAGAAACTGCCAGCGGGATCGTAGACCAATCAACCGGGGCAATCAACATCCGGGCTTCATTTCCAAATCCGGAAGGAATTTTACGTTCTGGCAGCAGCGGCAAAGTACGCATTCCTCAACATTACAACAATGCCATCATTATTCCTCAAAAAGCAACAATGGAAATTCAAAACAAACATTTTGCTTATGTCGTGAATGCAGAAAATAAAGTTGTCAATACACTGGTGGAAATTATTAGCGGAAACCTGAAAGACTCTTACATTGTAAAAAGCGGGTTGAAAGCCGGAGACAAAATTGTAACTGAAGGCATCACCAGTTTGCGCGACGGAATGGAAATTAAGCCAAACGTTCAGACACAGCAAGCACCAGCAACAGACAACAGCTCCAATCAGTAATTTAATTCACAAGGAACATGTTTAGAAAATTTATTGAAAGACCGGTCCTTTCAACGGTCATTTCTATCATATTAGTAATCCTTGGGGTATTAGGGATAACATCCCTTCCCATCGAACAATACCCGGATATTGCGCCACCAACCATCCGTGTATCGGCGAACTACACAGGAGCCGATGCTGCTACAGTGATGAACAGTGTAATTATCCCGCTGGAGGAACAAATAAACGGCGTTGAAAACATGATCTACATGACATCATCAGCCAGTAACACCGGTGCAGGAACTATCGAAGTCTATTTTAAACAGGGGACTGATCCGGATATGGCGGCCGTCAACGTTCAGAACCGTGTGGCTCAAGCCAATGCCCTTTTACCTGCAGAAGTAACGAAAGCCGGAGTAACAACAGGCAAACGCCAAAACAATATGCTTCTGGTATTTTCTGTGTATAGCCCAACCGGTCAGTATGACGAAACATTCTTGCAGAACTATTCAAAAATCAACTTGTTGCCGCAAATCCAGCGTGTAACAGGGGTTGGTGAAGCAATGGTGTTCGGGGCAAAAGATTATTCAATGCGTATTTGGCTTCGTCCCGATGTAATGGCAAGCTACAACTTGATGCCATCTGACATCACTGCTGCCATCGCTTCGCAAAACCTCGAAGCAGCACCGGGACGTTTTGGTCAACAAAACGACCAATCCTTTGAGTACGTTCTTCGATATAAGGGTAAATTGAAAGAACCGAGCGAATTCGAAAATATCATTATTAAAGCAGATGCCGACGGAAACATCTTAAGACTAAAAGATGTAGCCCGCATCGAAATGGGTGCCCTAAACTACAGCATGTCAACAGCGACCATGAACAAACCAGGGGTTGCGATGGCCATCTTCCAGGCTGCAGGTTCAAATGCACGTGATGTCATCATGCAGTGTCAGAACGTAATTGACAAGGCATCCGAAAGCTTCCCTCCGGGAGTTGAAGTTAAGATCCTGATGAACACCAACGACTTCCTGAATAGCTCAATTGAAAAGGTATTACATACACTGCTCGAGGCTTTTATACTGGTATTTATCGTGGTATTCATCTTCCTGCAGGATTTCCGTGCCACTTTAATCCCAGCAATTGCGGTTCCGGTATCTATTATCGGTACTTTCTTCTTCCTGAACTTGTTTGGTTTCACCATCAACCTGCTAACCTTGTTTGCCCTTGTGCTCGCAATCGGGATTGTTGTGGATGATGCCATCGTCGTGGTTGAAGCGGTTCACGCCAAGCTGGACCAGGGAGCAAAAAATGCACGAACGGCTTCTATTTCTGCAATGAGCGAGATCTCAACTGCGATCATCTCGATTACGCTTGTGATGGCTGCTGTATTTATTCCGGTAACGTTTATTACGGGGACAACGGGGGTGTTCTACCGTCAGTTTGGTATCACGCTAACCGTGGCAATCATCTTATCTGCCATTAACGCGTTAACATTAAGTCCTGCACTTTGTGCCATTTTCTTAAAACCACACAGTGAAGAAGAAGGTCACAAAAAAGGATTGTCAAAGCGGTTCTACACTGCATTCAATACGGCATTCACGACAATGACAAAAAAATACCAAAAGACAACCAACTTCTTTGTTAAGAGAAAATGGCTATCGGCCGGTATGATTGTCGCATTCATCGCAATTCTTGTATTCCTGATGAAGACAACCCCTAGCGGATTCGTGCCATCTGAAGATACAGGTCGTGTGTTTGTTGATATTGCTATGCCTCCGGCAACTTCGTCGGAAAAAACAATTGAGGTTGCCCGTCAGGTTGACCAGATCCTGGCATCGCTTCCTGAAATTGACGGACGATCAATGGTTGCAGGTTATTCATTCATCGGCGGCCAAGGTAGCTCCTACGCCATGATCATTTGTAGCTTAAAACCTTTCGACGAACGTAAAGAAAAAGGTCAGGACCAAAATAGCATTGTGGGTAAACTTTATGGAATGACTGCGGGTATAAAAGATGCACGCGTCATTATTTTCTCTCCTCCAATGGTCCCTGGCTTTAGTGTTACCGGCGGTTTCGAATTGAAACTGGAAGATAAAACTGGTGGCGATATCAAAAACTTTGAACAGGTAGCCGGCGGATTCTTAGGAGCATTGAATCAACGCCCTGAGATCCAATATGCACAAACATCATTCAACACCGGTTTCCCGCAATACATGGTTGACGTGAATGCTGCCAGATGTATGCAATCAGGTATCCAGGTAAGCACCGTGCTTTCAACCTTACAAGGCTACATTGGCGGATATTACGCTTCAGATTTCAACCGTTTTGGTAAGCAATACCGGGTTATGTTACAATCTGACGCTTCATTCCGTGGTAACCCGGACGATTTGAACAACATTAAAGTCAGAACATCAAGCGGTGAAATGGCGCCGATTACTGAATTCATTACTTTGAGTCGCGTATACGGACCTGAAAACATTACCCGCTTTAATATGTACACATCAATCAACGTAACAGGTAGTCCAAATCCAGGCTACAGTACAGGTGATGCGATTAATGCAATTAAGGAAGTAGCTGCGGAACATTTGCCAACAGGCTATGGTTATGAATTTTCAGGTATCACAAGGGAAGAGATTGCTGCCGGTAACCAAACCATTGTGATCTTCGCGTTGAGTATCATCTTCGTGTTCTTCTTCCTGGCGGCACAATACGAAAGCTACATTCTGCCATTCTCGATCATCGTTCCTCTGCCAATCGGTATTGCAGGTTCATTCATGTTTGCAAAACTGCTGGGAGTAGAAAACAACATTTACCTGCAAATTTCGCTGATCATGTTGATTGGTCTGTTAGCGAAAAACGCGATCCTGATTGTTGAGTTCGCCCTGCAGCGTCGCCAAGGCGGCATGAGTATCGTTCAGTCAGCAATTGAAGGAGCAACTGCTCGTCTTCGCCCGATCCTGATGACATCGTTCGCGTTTATTGTTGGTTTGTTGCCATTGATTATTGGTGGCGGCGTAGGAGCCAACGGTAACCGATCTATCGGTACTGGTGCTGTCGGCGGTATGTTGATTGGTACAATGATCGGTATCCTGGTTATTCCTGCAATGTACGTGGTTTTCCAAACACTGCAGGAAAAAATCAAAAAACCGGAAGAAATGAAGGAAATATCAGAAATGAATAGTCTGGACTAATCATCCGGCAAACTGGAAAGAAATATGAAAACAAATTCATTCAAAAATATTGCCTTTGCTCTGTTGGCTTCTGCAACGCTGCTTTCGTGCAGCAGTAGCAGACACTACGAGCGAAGTATGATTAAAACTGAAGGGTTATATGGTACAACAACAGACGGTACCAACCTGGCCAATGAGGCATGGAAAAACCTCTTCAACGATCCGATCCTGGATAGCTTGATTGCTGAAGGCTTACAAAACAACCTTAACCTGCAATCTGCCATAGAGGCAGTGAAAGCTTCTGAAGCTTATTTTAAGCAAAGCCAACAAGCTATGCTGCCCGGCATTTCTGCGCAGGCTGGCCATACCTATGTTCGTAATTCGGAATCAACTTATCCTGATGGGCCACGCGAATACGAAGCATCGCAAATTGCTTTACAAGCTAGTTGGGAGATTGATTTTTGGGGAAAACTGAAAAGTGCGAAAAAAGCCGCTTATGCCAACTACCTGGGAACTGACGCTGCGCGAAAAGCTGTTCAAACAAGCTTGATTGCCAACATTGCGACAGCCTACTACAATTTACTAGGGTTGGATCAACAACTGATAATCACAAAAGAAACCGTGAAAACAAACGCTGATTTGGTTGAGACAATGAAGGTATTGAAAGATCACGGAAGTGTTACAGGTGCGGCAGTTGTACAAAGTGAAGCAGCTCGTTATGCAGCAGAAGTAACCATCCCAGACTTAGAGCAACAGATTAAGGCAACCGAAAATACCCTTAGTATTTTATTGGGACGTGTGCCCGGTACAATTAAACGCGGTAAACTCGAAGAACAAAAAGTTAATAGCAAGCTAACAGTAGGTGTTCCTTCGGAATTATTAGACAATCGCCCCGACGTTATGCAAGCCGAATATAATGTAATCAGTGCCTTTGAAACCACGAACAGTGCCAAAGCTTACTTTTTCCCTGCGGTGACATTAACAGCCTCAAGTGGATTGGAAGCACTCAAATTCAATGAATTGTTTGATCCGGGTTCATTGATGGCCAATATTGTTGGCGGACTAGCTGCTCCCCTTTTCAACCAGCGAGCAAACAGAACCCGTCTAGAAGTAGCCAAAGCACAACAAGCACAAGCATTGGCCGGCTTCAAAAACACATTATTATCTGCAGGCCAAGAAGTTTCAGACGCACTGAATACCTACCAGGCAGCAGAAACAAAAATCGAATTAAGACAAAAGCAATTGAACGCTTTGGAGAAATCAGTTGATTACACCAAAGAATTATTAACTTACGGATCCGCGACATACACAGAAGTATTGAACGCTCAACAGAGTTACCTCGGAGCCCAGTTAAGCAATGTTAGCGACCACTTGCAACAATTAACCGCTGTTGTAACGCTTTACCGAGCGTTGGGAGGTGGTTGGAAATAGAAAGAAACGAAAACAGACAATTATAGAAAGAGGCATTTCCGAGATTGGAAATGCCTCTTTCTACTTTTTATCTGCTGCTTCCTGTGCGTCAACTACAGCTATCGCGACTAAATTCACAATCTCGCGTACCGAGCTTTCCATCTGCAAAACATGAATTGGTTTACGCATACCAAGAAGAATCGGCCCCATAGCCTTTGCGGCACCAAGCTCCTGCAACACTTTATAAAGAATATTACCTGAACT